>CAZFTV010000216.1:1282-3091 GCA_964521765.1 uncultured Eubacteriales bacterium | reverse complement strand
ACCTGGCTCCCGACCTGACCGTGGAGGAGAACATCATGCTCGGCCGCGAGGAGCATTCTCTGGGCTTTCTCCGGAGGGCCGAGATGCGGCGCCGTGTCCGGGAGGCTCTGAGCCTGGTCCGGCATCCCGAGATCTCCGCCGACACTCCCGTCCGGCGGCTTCGCCTCGGCCTGCGCCAGGTCGTTGAGATCGCGCGCGCTCTAACGGAAAAAGCCAGGGTGCTGGTCATGGACGAACCGACGAGCAGCCTGTCCCGGGAGGATACGGACGGGCTTTTTCAGATCATCCGCCGCCTGTCGGACGAGGGCGTAAGCATCGTCTACATCAGCCATTTTCTCGAGGAGGTCCAGCACATCGCCCAGTCCTTGACGGTTCTCAGGGATGGTAAAGTGACCTACTCCGGCTCGATGGAAGGGTTGAAACCGGATGACCTCATTCGTCTCATGGTCGGCAGGGAAGTGGAGGAAGTTTTTCCCAAGGTGGACCACGCTCCAGGCGCGGCTGTTTTGACCGTCCGGGGGTTCAAGGGACGAGGGATGCAAGCTCCCGTCGACCTCGTCCTCCGGCGGGGCGAAATCCTTGGGCTGGCCGGGCTGGTCGGCGCGGGCCGAACGGAAACGCTGCGCGCCCTCTTCGGCCTGGACCGCGTGGAGCGCGGAGGCCTGGATGGGAACGGCCTTTTCATACCGCGGGGAGGACCGCGCCTGATGATTCGTCGAGGAGTTGGGTATCTCAGCGAGGACCGCCAGGGCGAGGGCCTGGCGCTCGACCGCTCGGTCGCCGACAATCTGACCCTGAGCTGTTTTAAGCCTTATACGCGATTCGGCTTCCTTCGGCTCCGCTCCCAGCGACGGGCGGCCGGCGACTGGATGACGCGCATGAACATCCGGGCCCGAAGCGTCGAGCAGCCCGTGGAGAGTCTGTCGGGGGGGAACCAACAGAAGGTCGCCCTGGCCCGTCTCCTCCACCAGCAGGCGGAGATCCTTCTCCTGGACGAGCCGACCCGCGGAATCGACGTCGTCAGCAAGGCCCAGATCTACGAGTGGATGGGGCGCCTGGCCGCCATGGGGAAGTCGGTGATCTTCGTCAGCTCCTATTTTCCGGAATTGATCGGCGTCTGCGACCGGATCGCCGTCTTCCACCGCGGAAGGGTGGTGGAGGAACGGCCCGCCCCGGCGTGGGACGAGAAGAGCCTGATGTCCTGCGCGGCCATGGGGAGGACGTGAGGTCCGCGGGGGAAAGGCACGGAGAGCGGTGAAGACGCATCGGGGACGGTTGAGGTCGGTCATCAACTGGCTGGGGCCTTTCCTCGGCCTTCTGCTCGTCATTGTCCTGTTCTCCCTCATGCCCGAAGTGCGCGACCGCTTTCTCCGGATATCCAACTTCAAGAATGTCGTCACCCAGTCGGTTATCGTCGCCCTGGGCGCGCTGGGCATGACGGTTATCATCATCAGCGGCGGCATCGACCTGTCGGCCGCCTCGAACATCGCCCTTTCGAGCGTCATCGTCGCTTTCGTCGTCAATGCCGGCGCCTCTCCCTGGCTGGCCGTCGCCGCCGGGATCCTGACCGGCGCTCTGGTCGGTTTCGCCAACGGCGGCCTGATCACCTCCCTGCGACTCGTGCCGTTCATCGTGACTCTGGGCATGCTGGGCGTCGGCCGGGGTCTGGCCAAGTGGATCGCCGGCAACCAGAAGATCGACGCCCCCCTGACTTGGGTCAACACCCTGATGTCCAGGAACCCCGAGCCGGCCTGGCTGATGCTAGCGCCGGGCGTCTGGCTGATGATCGTGCTGGCCGCGCTGCTGGCC
>CAZFTV010000216.1:790-1245 GCA_964521765.1 uncultured Eubacteriales bacterium | reverse complement strand
CGGGCGGCACATCTTCGCCGTCGGGTCCAACGAGGCCACCGCCCGCCTGTGCGGAGTCCGCACCGGCAGGGTGAAAATCGCCATCTACACTCTCTCCGGCGTGTTCTGCGGCTTGAGCGGCGTGATGGCTTTTTCGCGGCTGACGGTCGGCGACCCGACCGTCGCCGTGGGGCTGGAGCTCGATATCATCGCCGCGGTGGTCATCGGCGGGGGGAGCCTGAGCGGCGGCCAGGGCAGCGTCCTGGGAACGATGATCGGGGTGTTTATCATGGCTTCCCTGAGAAATGGCTCGACGATGATGGGCTGGCCCAATTACATTCAGGAAATCATCATCGGCGCGGTCATCGTCGCCGCCGTCGCCCTGGACAGGCTGCGGCAGAGGAGGGAGCTTTGAGGACTCCCGTTTCCGTTCGGACGCGCGGCGGGCCGTCTCTGGTGATCCATTCCCAGGCGCC
>CAZFTV010000216.1:0-739 GCA_964521765.1 uncultured Eubacteriales bacterium | reverse complement strand
GCGGTCCTCAACATGGCCGTCGGCCCTCCGGTCGAGGTCCAGGTCAGGGTTTTTCCCAACCCGGGACGGGAGCGAGACAGGGTTTTAATCCGGGCGGACAACTATGGCCGGTCTTTTCGGATGAACCCCGACCGCCCTTCGACCCGCCTTCACCCCCTCCTGCAATTCTGCCTGGCCGCAGTTCCGCCCCCTCCCCGGTTCCGGATCGAAGTGAGAATCCATTCCCCCGTCCCGGGCGGCATCTCCACGGGCACGTCGGCTTCGGTCTGCGTGGCCTTGCTGGGAGCTTTGGCCGGCCTGACCGGCCGGCGGTTTTCGGCGCAGCCTGCCGCCCGCCTGGCCCACCGGGTCGAGACGGAAAAACTGGGCCTGCAGAGCGGCATCCAGGACCAGATGTGCGCCGCCAGGGGAGGGATCTGTCATATCCGCATGTCCCGCTATCCTGAGGCCCGGGCGCGAAATCTCCGCCTCCGTCCGGAGATTCTTAGCGGACTTGGGCGACGGTTGGTTCTTGTCTATCTCGGCAAGCCCCATTGCTCCTCGGACCTCCATCAGCGCGTCATTTCCCTGTTGAGAGAAGGGAGCCCAAGGTTTGAGATCCTGAAGCGCCTGGCGGAGCTTGCTGACGCGGCCTGCCGTGAGTTGGAAAGGGGAGACCTGGAATCCTACGGCCGGCTTATGATCGAGAATAACGAGTGCCAGCGGGCCCTCTATGACAAGCTCATTTCCGCCGCGGCAG
>CAZFTV010000215.1:0-3094 GCA_964521765.1 uncultured Eubacteriales bacterium | reverse complement strand
TGATTCATAGCGCAAATTGAAGTGGGGTGGCGCGGCCCAGGGCTCCCTGACGGCCAAGCGTACGGGTTCCCTGGCCTTTTCAGGGTGGAGAGCGAGGTGAGCGATTGACGCGGCCGATGAGGTGGGATAAGATACGCCGCAGGAGCGCTCCCATGGCCATCGATCCTGAACTCCTTGAAATCCTCGCCTGTCCGGTGTGCAAGGTTTCCGTGACTCTGACCCGGGACGGCGCCGGGCTTTTCTGCGGCAAATGCCTGCGCCTGTACCCCATCGTGGACGACATTCCGGTGATGCTCGTGGAAGAAGCCGTTCTGGTGAAGAAGGCCAAACCCGCGCCCCCCCGGACAGAGATCCAATCCAGGCGAAAGGCAGGGGCCAAGGCCAAGCCCAAACCCAAGGCTGGGCGAAGGCCTCGATAACCCCGACCGGCCTTGAAATTCCTCCTGATCCGCCTGAGGCGGACGGGCGATATCGTCCTGACCACTCCGGCCGTATCCGCCCTGAGGGCGGCCTTCCCGGACTCCTCGCTGGCTTATGTCGTGGAGGAGCCCTTCGCCCGACTCGTCCAGGGCCATCCGGACCTGGAAAAAATCTATGTCCTCGGCCGCAAGGGGGGAAAGAAAGAGTTCCTATCCCTTGTCAGGGACATCCGAGCGGAAAAATACGATGCGACCCTGGATTTTCATGGGGGCCCGAGGGCCTCTCTCCTGACCTTGTTGTCGGGATCCCGGCTCAGGGTCGGCTACGCGGTCAAATACAGGCGCTATTTCTATAACCGCCGCGTCCCCAGGGCTTACGGCCAAGGGCCGGTCCACAGCGCGGCCAACCACCTGAACCTGGTCAAAGCGCTGGGCGTGAATGTCCGGGAGGACCCGCCCCTCGTCCTCCCGGGGGCGCTGCCGGAGGAGAGAGAGCATGTCGACCGGCTTTTGAAACAGGCGGGGCCGGGAAGGAGAGTCATCCTCCATATTAGCGCGGGAAACAAATTTCGAGATTGGGGAGTCGAAAACAGTGTTCGCCTCGTCGGGCTTCTCGACCGCCTCCCGGGCGTTCTCGTCATCCTGGCCGGGGGCCGTGACGATCTCGAGGCCGAGAGAATCATCCGAGAGCGGGCGGGCCGGGACATCCCCTCTCTCGTCGGACGGCTGAATTTCATCGAGCTTCGCGAGGCCGTCCGGAGAGCCGACCTGTTCGTCGGGCCGGACAGCGGCCCGATGCACATCGCCGCCTCCACTTCCACCCCCATCGTGGCCATTTTCGGCCCCACCCTTCCCGCTCATTTCGCCCCCTGGAAGGCCCGGGCGGTCATCCTTCAAAAAGACCTCGACTGCCGACCCTGCCGCCAGAGGCGGTGCGTCACAGAAGATTTCAGGTGCCTGAGCACGATCACTCCCGAAGAGGTCTTCGAAGCCTGCCGGCCCTTCCTGTCCTGATTCTTGGCCTGAAGACTCAATCCTCTCCTGCGGCCTCATTGGATAAACAGCCGGGCTTGTAGTAAAATGCCTCCCTGTTATTCAGGAAGGACGAGCACGGCACGGAACAATCCCTCATTCCCATGACAGACAACGAGCATGCCAGGCCGGAAAGCCGCAATATCCCCGGCCTGTTCCTGTGGCTGTCTCTGTGCGGCGCGCTCCTCTTTGCCCTGGTGTCCGTCAGCGCCACCCAGATATTTCTCGCTGCGGCGCTCATAGCCTGGCTGATCGGCCTGGCGCTTAACAAAACGCGCCCTGCCTTCCCGGCTTTCTTCTGGCCCCTGCCGGCTTACGCCGCGCTGTCCCTCCTCTCCTCGGCCTTTTCCATCGACCCGGCAACGAGCTTCAAGGACTGCCTGGAGCTCCTGCTGTTCCTCGTCGTGCCGATGGCCTTCGCAGCCTTGTCCTCGGTGCCCAAAATCAAGGCCGGGACTGCCTGCCTGCTCGCCTCGGCCATGGCCTCCTGTGGATATTCTCTCCACCAGTTCCTTTTCAAGACTGCGCCCGGCGGGCGGGCGACGGGCTTCATGAGCCATACCATGACCCAGGGGGGCCTGCTCATGCTCTTCTGCCTCGCCGCCCTGGCCCTGTTCCTGTTCCTCCGGGAGAAGCTCAGATGGCTATGGGCCGCGGCTCTCGTCCCCTCCATCGCCTGCTTGGCCCTGACCCAGACGCGAAGCGCCTGGGTCGGGTTTGCTCTGGGAGCGGCGCTGCTCATCGCTCTCTACAAGCCCAAGCTGCTGGCCCTGGCGCCCCTGCTTATCGGGCTCTTCTTCCTGGCCGCTCCCAGAACGATCAAGGACCGGGCGTTTAGCGCATTCAACATGAAGGACAAGTCCAACCAGGACCGCCTGGAATATCTGCGGGCCGGTTGGAAGGTCATCAACCTCAGGCCGCTGCTGGGCACGGGTCCGGATACCGTGGATGAAGTCTTCAACGACCCGACCCTGGCCCTATCCTCCCATGCCGCGCAGAACGTTCATCTCCACAACAACCTTGTCCAGATCGCCGCGGAAAGGGGCCTCCCGGCCGCCGCGGCCTGGCTGGCCTTTCTGGCTTGGGCTGCGATCTCCTCCCTGAGGCTCTTCCGGAGGGGCGAACCCTGGGCGAAAGCGCTGGCAGGCTTGGCTCTGGCCGCCGCGGCCTCATTGTTCGTCGCCGGATTTTTCGAGTACAATTTCGGCGATTCCGAGATCACCGTCCTCTTCCTCATCCTGATCACCCTGCCCCATGGGCTGGCCGACGCCGGGAGGAAGAGACCCCGGACCGGAACCGCATGATGATGAACACAGAGCCCGTCCCGGCCCGGCCACGCTCGCTGAGGAAGAGAGTCGTCCTCGCGGCCCTGCTCCTGCTCCTGCTCGGCTACGCCTCCTGGCTCCTCATCCAGGTTTTATCCTACCGGGTCTACCTCACGGGTTTCGCCCCGCCGTTCCAGGAGGTAGAGGGCGCCTACCACGTGCACAGTCTTTACTCCGACGGCCGGGCCGATGTCGACACGATCTCCTCTCTGGCCGCTGAAGCCGGCCTGGATTTCCTCATCCTCACCGACCACGGCTCGCCCAACCGCCGCTCTCTGGCCAGCCACAGGTTGGCCGCCTGGCGCACAAACAAGGTCC
>CAZFTV010000214.1:0-3141 GCA_964521765.1 uncultured Eubacteriales bacterium | reverse complement strand
AAGACAGTCGTCAGTTTCAACACGAAGATCAAGGAGGCCGCCAGCTTTGGCCAGCCGATTAGCGAGTACGACCCCGCCAGCAAAGGGCAACAGGACTTCCGCGCATTGGCCGGCGAGGTCGAGAGGGCGAAATTCGAACAGTTCGTCTTCGCCCGCCAGTGGACCGCGCTCAAGCGCCGGGCCGCCGAGTTGGGCGTCCGGGTGATGGGCGACATGCCGATCTACGTCAACCATGCCTCGGCCGACGTCTGGGCGAATCCCGTGCTGTTTAAGCTCGACGGGAGGATGAGGCCGGCGGCTGTGGCAGGCGTGCCGCCGGATTATTTCAGCAGCACCGGGCAGCTGTGGGGAAACCCCGTTTACGACTGGGAGCGGGCGAGGGAGACGGGCTACGAATGGTGGCTGCGAAGGGTCGAGCACAACCTGGCGCTTTTCGACGCCGTGCGCATAGACCACTTCCGTGGGCTGGTGGCCTACTGGGAGGTGCCGGCCGGCGAGAAGACCGCGCTTAACGGGCGGTGGGTTGAGGCGCCGGCCGGGGACTTTTTCGGGCGGCTGCGGGAGCGGCTCGGCGCGCCGGCGCTCGTCGCCGAGGACCTGGGGATCATCACCGACGACGTCCGCGAGATCATGGAGCGGTTCGGTTTCCCGGGGATGAAAGTGCTCCTGTTCGCCTTCGGCCCGGACTTCGCCGCGCATCCTTACAACCCGGCGAACTACACCCGGAACTGTGTGGCCTACACGGGAACACACGACAACAACACGGCGAGGGGATGGTTTGAGGGCGAGGCGACCGCGGAGGAGAAGCAGAGTCTCTTTCAGTTTTTGGGCCGTGAAGTCGGCGCGGAGGAAGTCCCTTGTGAGCTCATCCGGAAGCTGATGATGTCCACGGCCGACACTGTGATCTTCCCCATGCAAGACGTGCTTGCCTTGGGCGCCGAGGCGCGCATGAACACTCCCTCCACGGTTGAGGGCAATTGGCGCTGGCGCCTCCCGCCCGGCCTGCCCGCGGCCGAGATGATCTCCCGCATCAGGGAGATGACCACAGTTTGGGGTCGGGCATAAGATCTATTCATAAAAATGCCTATGTGTTGCCTAACTCAAGCGATATTTGTAAGATCTCAAACTTGCCGATTTTTTAAAAGATTTCCGAGAGTTTCTCGCAAAAAGACCGGCATTTTTTCCCTTCGGGCGAGCCGATCCGGCCGCATCTGTTGCGTTGCGAAGGATTCGCTGTACCGGGAGTACAGCTTCACCCTCCGTGCCTTGCATCTGCAGCCGCCTCGACTCGTGAATAGATCAGGCTAAGTAGCTCAATATAAATAAATAAATCCGTAAATGGGCTCTCCTATCAGCCTTACAAGCATTTTTCAGGGGCAACAAAAAGAGATGATGAAGAGGCCTATTGGCCCGAGGCCTCTTGGGGTTTTCTTTATTTTTTAATATAATCAGGCTTGCTCATGCCGAAGCGCAATGATTCCCGCCTCCACGACAGGAACGAAGTCCGTGTCATCATCGCCTCGGACTGGGCGCCGATCCGCGCCTTCGAGCCCGTCATGCGGCGCGACCCGCTCGCCGTTTACGGCGACCTGCTCCCGCTTCTCCGCGGCGCCGACCTCCGCGTCGTCAACTGCGAGTGCGCCCTGACCTCGGCCCGCCGCCATGTCTGGAAGAGCGGGGCGGTCTTCAAGGGTGCGCCGGCCCGCGTGCGCGGGCTGACAGCCGTGCCCTTCGAAGTTGCCTGCCTGGCCAACAACCACATTTTCGATTACGGCCTCCCGGGTTTCCGCGAGACGCTGCGCCTCCTGCGCAAGTGCGGAATCCGAACGGTCGGCGCCGGCATGACCGAAGAAGAGACCTGGCGCCCGCTGACCCTGACCTTCGGCGCGGCGCGCATCAGCCTCGTCAATTTCAGCGAGGGCGAAGACCTGACCGCGGCGCGCGGCACCAACCCGGGCGTCTGCGGATGGGAGGTCGAGCGTCACGCCTCGACAATCGCCGCGCTCAAGAGGCGCGGGGACTGCGTCATTGCCGTGGCGCACAGCGGCCTGGAATACATCCCTTTTCCGCCGCCCTACGTCCAGCGCGCCTTCCGCGCCCTGGTCGACGCCGGCGCGGACTGCGTCGTCGGCCACCACCCCCATGTGCCCCAGGGGATCGAAGTCTACAAGGGCCGGCCCATCGCCTACAGCCTGGGCAATTTCATTTTCTACCAGGAGACGGATCTTTACTTTCGGAAGGCCGGCTTCTGCCTCGACCTGACGGTCGAGGGCGACAGGGTCGCGGGCTGGGACGTCCATCCCTATCGGATTACGGACGCCGGGCTGCTGCGCCTGCGGGGTCCCGGGGAGCGCCGCTTCATGGACAAGCTGCACCGCGTCTCCGGGCCCCTGCGGACCACGGCCGGAGTCCGGCACGCCTGGCGGGCTTATCTGGATTTTTACGGAATGAAGGGTTTCCGGGAAGAGGTCCTCCGCATCCTCGAAACCATGAAATCCGAACCCCGCAAGGGCGCGGCCATGTTCCGCAACCGGCTGACGACGCTCCAGCACGCGGAGCTCTGGCGCGACACGCTGACCCGCGCCGTCTCAGGCGATAAAAGCCCCGCGCCGGCCGAGCTGAAGCGGATCGTCACGGAGTGGTTCAGCCGAAAGCTTGACCCCGTCTGTCTTTGACAGGTCTTAAGCCCTCATTTATACTTTCTCACGATCGTGAAAGGGAAGTGTCGAGGCGACGGCGCGGCCGCGACCAGGCGCGGGGCGCGGCGAAAAAGAAAATTCCCAGAAAGGATCGAGGAAGTGAGAGCCGGCCTTTATGCGACGCCCGTCCTCGCTGCCGTCGCCATGGCCGTTCTCTTTCTCCATCTCCAGGGAGGGACCGTGGGCAAACTCGGCGAGATCATCCCCAGGGCCGTCGGCGATTGGCATGCCGCCGGCGACGATGCCGTCTACGACCGCCAAACGCTCTATGACTACATGGACGGGGGAGCCGAAGTCTACCTGGCCTTCGATTTCCGCGAGGTCTTCTCCCGGAAGTACGCCGGCCCGGCCGGGGCCGAGCTGAGCCTGGACGTTTTCGACATGGGCTCGCCCGCGGAAGCCGTCGGGATTTTCTCCTGCGCCCGGCCCGACCCGCCCGCCG
>CAZFTV010000213.1:684-3219 GCA_964521765.1 uncultured Eubacteriales bacterium | reverse complement strand
GCCTGAGGCGGCGGGGGACGCTCGGCGACAAAGATCAGTTTCAGGTGATCGATGAAGATGGGCATTGGCGTACAGGCCGTAGTAGCGGACCATGACCTGACCCTTGTCGGGAATATGGGAGGTCACCCGGGCGATGAACTCCAGATAGTCCATCCGCTCAAGCTCTGAGCCGTTCTGGCCGTGCCGGTAAACGACCTTGCCCTCCCCTTCAAGGAAAGAAAGTTTGTTGGAAAACGATATTTCTATCGCCAATCAAGAAGTAGATTCGATCTCCAGGATGGGCTTGTTGGTGTCCACCAGGTCGCCGGCCGCGGCATGGATCTTCTTCACCGTGCCGTCGCCCGGGGACTTGAGCTCGTTTTCCATCTTCATGGCCTCGACCACGGCCAGGGTCTGGTTCTTGCGGACCTTCTCGCCTTCGGCCACGACGACCTTGATGACCTTGCCGGGCATGGGCGCGGCGATTCGCCACAGGCCCTCGCGCGCTCCCTCGTCCGCCCCGCGGCCGCCTGCGTCCTCGGATGGCTCCCGCACTTCAAACAGCTCTCCGTCCACCCAGAGCAGGAGCCTCTCCTTGTCCCGGGCGTGATAAACCTGATGGGAGCGGCCTCCGTGAAGGAGCGACAGGGAGTTGTCCGAGATGCGCTTAACGTCGATATCAATAACGCCGTCCGGCCCGACGATTTTGAATACGCCCTTGCCGGTCTCGAGGGCGACCTTTTCCTTTTTCCCGTCGATCAGGAATTCGAATTCCATGGCCGTTCACTCCCCCTGCCGCCAGCGGCCGAGCGACTTCCAGGGCGAATACGATTCCCGCGCTCCGCCGGCGGCCGGACGATAAGCGGGCTTCCTGTCGAGGGCGAGATACGCCGCCGCGGCCAGCGCCAGCCGCCGCTTCTCCCCGTCCTTGGCCCCTTCCACCCAGCCCTCCATGTGCGCCTTGATGAACCCCGTGGTCGCCTTGCCCTCCCTGAAAACCGGGTGCCGGATGACATCCTTGAGGAAAGGAATCGGCGTGTGGATTCCGAGCAGCACATAATCTTCGAGCGCGGCCAGCATCCGGCGGCAGGCCGCCTCCCTGTCTTCGGCCCAAACGATGAGCTTGGCCAGGATGGGGTCGTAGTGAATGGGGACTTCCCAGCCGCTGTAGATGCCGCAGTCATGCCTGATCCCCGGCCCGGACGGCTCTTTTAGATAAAGGATACGGCCCGGCGAGGGCAGGAACTGGTTCGTCGGGTCCTCGGCGTAGATGCGGCATTCGACGGCATGCCCTCGCTGCCGGAGCTCCTCCTGCCGGAGCTCGAACTTCCGGCCCGAGGCGATGGTGATCTGCTGCTGGACCAGGTCCACGCCGGTCACCATCTCGGTCACCGGGTGCTCGACCTGGAGACGGGCGTTGACCTCGAGAAAATAGAATTTCTTGTCCCGGTCGAGAAGGAACTCGACCGTGCCGGCGTTGTTGTACCCGGCGGTCATCATCACCTTGCGGGCCGTCTCGCCCATTTCGGCCCGCAACTCCGGGTCGAGCGCCGGCGAGGGCGACTCTTCGATGATCTTCTGGTGCCGCCGCTGGATCGAGCATTCCCGCTCAAAGAGATGGACCGTGTTTCCGGCGCCATCGGCCAGGACCTGAAACTCCACGTGCCGCGGCTCCTCGATGTATTTTTCGAGGTAGACCGAATCGTCGCCGAAAGCGGACTTGGCCTCGCGCCTCCCCGCCTCGAGCGCCGGCCGGAGCTCGTCCTCTCCGCAGACGATTCTCATGCCCTTGCCGCCGCCGCCGGCCGAAGCCTTGACCATGACCGGGAAGCCGATCTTTCGGGCCTGAACCACGCACTCCTCAATGTCGGCGGCCACGTTCTTCATGCCGGGAATGATGGGCACGCCCGCCTTTTCCATGGCCTGGCGCGCCCGGACCTTGTCGCCCACGAGCTCCAGGGCCGCCGATTTGGGTCCGATGAAGACAATCCCTTCCTTCTCGCAGCGGCGGCAGAACTCCGCGTTCTCGGCCAGAAACCCATAGCCGGGATGAATAGCCTGGCAGCCCGTTCGCCGGGCCGCCTCGATGATACGGTCCATGTTGAGGTAGCTTTCCAGGGAGGGCGACGGCCCGATCGGCACGGCCTCATCGGCCATCTGGCAGTGAAGGGCGGCCCGGTCGGCCTCGGAATAGACGGCCACGCTGCGGATGCCGAGCTCCCGGCAGGCGCGAATGACGCGGACGGCGATCTCGCCGCGGTTGGCGATCAGGATCTTGTCGAAAAGCTTTCCCTCGGCCTTCATGAGTCCTCCGCCCAGCGGGGCTTTCTCTTCTCCAGGAAAGAGGCCATGCCCTCCTGACCCTCGGCGCTGACCCGCAGGCCGGCGATCATCCGCGCCGTATAATCCTTGACTTCTTCGAAGCTTAAATGCGGAGTCCTCTGGATCAACTCCTTGCACTTGGCCAGCGCCTCGGGCCCGGAGCTGAGCAGGAGCCTGACCGTGCCGTTGACGGTTTCGTCGAGATTCTGTGCCGGCGCGATGCGGTTCACCAGG
>CAZFTV010000213.1:0-496 GCA_964521765.1 uncultured Eubacteriales bacterium | reverse complement strand
CCCCCCGCCGATGGCCGCGCCATTGACCCGGGCGATCGTCGGGATGGGCAGGCTGTAGAGCCTGTAGAGAAAATCGGCGATGGCCAGCGATTCGTTCAGGTTCTGCTCGTAGGAGTAGCGGATGACTTCGCGCATCCAATTTAAATCCGCCCCGGCGCAAAATGACTTCCCCTCTCCCGTCAGGACGAGAACTCTCAGGCCGCGGTCTTGCTCCACGTCCCCCAGGGCCGCCCTGAGGTCTTCGATCATCCGGCTGTTGAAGGCGTTGTGAACCTCGGGCCTGTTCAGGACGAACCGGACGGCCTTTCCCTCGGACTGGACGCGGATGGTTTCGTAGGCGGCGGGCATGGCCTACATCCTGAAAATCCCGACCTTGAAGTCCGGGATGGGCGCGTTGAGGCTCATGGCGATGCCCAGGGCCAGGGCCTGGCGGGTTTCGAGCGGCTCGAGGATGCCGTCGTCCCACAGCCTCGCCGAGCTGAAATAGGGGCTGGCC
>CAZFTV010000212.1:0-3233 GCA_964521765.1 uncultured Eubacteriales bacterium | reverse complement strand
CGTTGAACGAGAACCCGAACAGCCGCCTGTCACTGCCGATATGCGCGCCGTCGATCACGTCCGCCGGCTCGAGCCGGGCCGCCCGGACCCCGCGCTCCGGGAGGGCTTCGACCGGAGAGGCTTTCACTCCCAGCAGGGCCTCCCAGAGCGCCAAGCGGCTTTCGAGCTCTCGCACCGCCACGGCGATGTGATCCGTTCTGAGCGTTTTCATTTCAGCTTAGCCAGGATCAACTCGGCCTCCGCGTAGGGGTCGCTTTCCCGGCGATAGATCCTGCCCACATGGGCTTCGAATTCTTCAGGGCTCAGACCTCCTCGAACCCGGTCGAAGATCTTGGATTGGATCGTATCCAGGAGCATCCAGGATATCAACCTCTTTTTCCGGAACTCGCGAAGATGGGGATCGCGGTTCCGAAGGAAGTCCTCGACGGCCGTCTGCAGCTCGTCGACTCCGCGCCCCTCCGTGGCCACGGTCTTGACGACGGGCGGAAGGTCCCGGTCCTTCAAGCCCAGCTCGAGCATGGCCCGGAGCTGTTTCTCGAGCTTATCCGCGCCGGGGGCGTCGGCCTTGTTGATGACAAAGATATCGGCGATCTCCATGATGCCGGCCTTGAAAGCCTGGATTTCATCCCCCTGCCCGGGGGTCAAGACGACCAGGACGACATCGGCCAGCTTGACCACTTCGACCTCGTCCTGACCCACTCCTACCGTCTCCACGAGAATGAGGAGCTTGCCCGCCGCTTCAAACACGGTGAGGACCTCGCCCGTCGCTTTAGCCAGCCCCCCCAAGTGCCCTCGCGTGGCCATGCTGCGTATGAACACTCCCTCGTCAAGACTGTGCCGCATCATCCGGATGCGATCGCCGAGTATCGCCCCTCCGGTGAAGGGGCTGGAGGGATCCACGGCCACGACACCCACCGGGAGGTTCTTGCCGCGGTACCGTTCGATGAGCTGGTCGGTCAGGGTGCTCTTGCCGGAGCCGGGCGCGCCGGTGACGCCCAGGATGACCGCTTCCTTCCGCTCAGGGTAGAGCCGCCGCAAAAGCTCCTGCGCTTCCGGCGCGCCGTTCTCCACCAGCGAGATGGCCCGGGCAACGGCCCGGGGTTTTCCCGCCAGAACGTCTTCAAGCAGCGGCATGAGACCCGCCGGACGAGCTCGCCACTCCTCAGAACTCTTCAAGGACTTTTTGAGCGATGATCCATCGCTGGATTTCGGATGTCCCCTCGCCGATCGTGGCCAGCTTGGAGTCGCGGTAAAACTTCTCCGCGGGGTAGTCCTTGGTGAAGCCGTAGCCCCCCAGGATTTGAACGGCCGTACTGGAAACCTTGACCGCCAGCTCGCTGGCGTAGAGCTTGGCCATGGCCGATTCCTTGGGGATCTTTTTCCCCTGGTCTTCCAAGAACGCGGCCCTGAAGGTCAGCAGCCGCGCGGCCTCCAGCTCCGTGAACCCGTCGGCCAGCATCCACTGGATGGCCTGGAAATGGGAGATGGGCTGATTGAACTGGACGCGCTCCTTGGAATACTTGAGCGCCGTCTCCAGGGCCCCGGCGGCGATGCCCAGGGCGAAGGCGGCGATGCTCACCCGGCCGCCGTCCAGGATGGCCATGGCCTGACGGTACCCCGCGTTCGGCTCGCCCAGGATGTTCTCGGCCGGCACCTTCACGTCCTCAAAAATCAGCTCCGCCGTGTCGGCCGCTCTAATGCCCAGCTTGTCTTCCTTCTTGCCGGGCTTGAAGCCTTCCATCCCTTTCTCCAGGATGAAGGCCGAAATGCCGTTGCGCCCCTTCGAAGGGTCGGTGATGGCCATGACCACCGTCACTTCGGCCAGAGACCCGTTGGTGATGAACATCTTCGTGCCGTTCAGGACCCAGTGGTCGCCCTTCTTTTCAGCCCTGGTGCGCATGGCGGCGGCGTCCGAGCCGGCGCTGGCCTCGGTCAGCGCCCAGGCGCCCAGAGTCCGTCCGGAGAACAGGTTATTGAGATATTTCTTTTTCTGGGACTCTGTCCCGAAGAGGAAGATATGGTTGCAGCACAAGGAGTTGTGGGCCGCCACCACGAGTCCCACGGAGGGGTCGACCTTGGACAGCTCCTCGAGGATGAGGACGTAATCGACGTAAGAATAGCCCGACCCCCCGAAATCGGATGGGAACGGGATCCCCAGCAAGCCCATCTCGCCCAGCTTGCGCGTCAGCCCCTCGGGCCAGACGCCTTTTTCATCATGGTCCTTGATGAGCGGCACGATTTCTTTCTGAGCGAAGTTGCGGATGGATTCTTTTAAAGTCTTCTGGTCCTCGTTCAACAGGAAATCCATGGTCCCTCCTTAGGACGGCTTCGATAATGATCGGATCTCTATGCCGACGCCATCATCTTACCGACTCGCGGCGGCGGAATCAATATGAATCATGAGTCCCTCCGGCTCCCGCTCGCCCGAAGACGAACGGCGGCGTTCTCCTCAGGCCCTCACCGGGGCCTCACCGGGGCTCATTTGACAGACGGCGGAGTTGAGGTTAAATTAAAAAAGAACATGTCCGGCCTGCTCAAGCTTCTGTACTGGGCCTTTCTGGCCTACCTGGTTTACGCCGTCCTTCGTTTCTTCAGGTCCCTGGGCAGAGCCTTCCGGCCCAACCCTCGCCCGCGGCCGAAAATCGAAGCCGGGGTCATGGTCAAGGATGAGGAATGCGGAACCTACCTGCCCCGGGAAGACGCCCTGCGGGAAATCAAGGACGGGAAAGAGTTCTTTTTCTGCTCCCAGGAATGCCGAAGGAAATTCCTCGAGAAACGCAAAGCCGGAGAGCGCCCTTCCTCACCCGCCTCGTAATATCCTGAAATCGGAAAATTCCCCCCGGAACGGCTCCCACTCGACCTCCAGGCCGTCCACGCGGCTTCGCGGCGGCCCTTTCCGCAGGCGGGCCAGGAAGGCCTGAATGTTCTCCTCCGGCCCTTCAGCCGCAGCCTCGACCCGTCCATCCTGAAGGTTCCTGACCCAGCCGCAGAGTCCCATCTCCTCAGCCCAACGACGGGCATGGTCGCGGAAGAAAACGCCCTGGACGATTCCCGAGACGAACACATGGACCCTCTTCCCGCCGCTCATGGGTATATTTTAAGGGGTCGCGTCTACACTTTCCACTTTTATTCGCAAACTACGCTTGTCCCTTTCTTTATTGAATAACCATTTTCATGGCCGCGATTGATACCATTCGTAAAAAAAGTGGAAAGTGTAGACGCGACCCCATTCT
>CAZFTV010000211.1:2902-3262 GCA_964521765.1 uncultured Eubacteriales bacterium | reverse complement strand
GCTCGTGCGGACGGTGTTGATGTTGTGCTTCTTGAGAAGCTTGATGTCCTGGACCATCCGCTCGTAGGGAAGCGCCCGGCCGTGGTCGGGGTCGTGCTCGTGGCGGTTGACGCCCCAGAGCTTGACCGGAACGCCGTTCAGGAGGAGCCGCCCTCCCCTGAGCTCGACCTCGCGGAAGCCGAAGTCGCAGCCGCGCGCGTCGACGACCCGGCCCGCATCGTCCTCGAGTCCAAGGACAAGGCGGTAAAGGTCTGGAGTTTCCGCTGTCCATTTGCGGGGGTTGAGAACCCGAAATTTAAATTCGAGGGAACTTTCCTGTCCAGCGGGAATCCGGCTGATGGGGCCGGCTGAGATCTTTTG
>CAZFTV010000211.1:0-2892 GCA_964521765.1 uncultured Eubacteriales bacterium | reverse complement strand
CACCGACCTTCGTGCTGCCGGCCGGCCGGGTCGAAGAGCTGCGTTTTCAGGGTCAGAGAGGGAGAGGTTTCTTGAGTCAAGTTTTTGACCCGGGCCGTGAGCAGGATGTCCGCGTCTCGATAACGGGCATCCAAATCGCTTCGAGCAATAAAATCGCGGAGGAACACGCCGGGCTCGGCGGTGAGAAACACGTCGCGGAAGATGCCGCCGAAGCGGAACATATCCTGGTCCTCGAGGTAGCTTCCATCCGACCAGCGGTAGACTTCGACGGCCAGGAGGTTCCGGCCCGCGCGGAGAAAGGAAGTGATGTCGAATTCGGCGGGCGTTTTGCTCTCCTGGCTGTAGCCGACCTTCGTGCCGTTGACCCAGAGATAAAACGCCGAATACACCCCGCCGAAATGAATGAAGACCCGACGGCCGCTCCACGCGGGAGGCATTTCGAAATGCGCCCTGTAGGAGCCGACGGGGTTGTCATCATGCGGGATGCGGGGCGGGTCCGCGGGAAAAGGATAGGCCACGTTGGTGTAAATGGGAATTCCGTAGCCGTGCGTTTCCCAGCAGGCGGGAACGGGGATGGTTTCCCAGCCGGAATCGTCGAAATCCGTTTGGAAGAAATTTTCAGGCCTGTCGGCCGGCTTGCCCGCCCAGTGGAACTTCCAGTCGCCGTTGAGGAGCTTGAAATAGGGAGTCTTCCCCCGGCCGCCGGCCAGGGCGCTCTCGAGGTCGGGATAGGGCAGGGAGGAGGCGCGCGGCGCTTCCTTGTTGATGCCCACAACCTGGGGATTTTCCCAGTCGGGCGGATCCTCGTCGGCTGCGGCTGAAAATAACGCCGCGGCCGCCAGAAGAGACACCGATATTTTCAGGACGCGGACGAGGACGGTCATGGGATGCCTCCGATGTGTTCGCTGTAAGTTGCTTATATCCCAGCAGACGAGAGACGGTCAATATCTCTTTCCTGTTGCTCTCTTTATGGAGATCAGGGGGGAGGGCTTCGGCGCCTCATCCCTTGCTGATTCACGCATCGCATCATGAAATTTATTGCCTCATAAAGAGGTCGACAACCAGAATCTGTCGAAGATTTTTAGTTAAGGCAATATGAGCATTTTATCCTCTTCTTATAATAAAATACCTGCCTATGGACCAGAAGGAAAAGCCGGCGTCGGTCGAGGGCCGGCCGTCGCTGCTCCGGACACTGAGCGCCTTCGACGGCGTGGCCATCCTGCTCGGCATCGCCATAGGCGCCGGCATCTACTCCACGCCTCAGATCATCGCCGGCTATCTGGGCTCTTTTTCCGAAATCATCGTCCTGTGGATAGCCGTCGGCCTTCTCGTTTTCATCGGCGGCCTGATCTATGCCGAGCTGGGCACGCGCCTGCCCGAAGCCGGCGGAGAATACGTTTATATCAGCCGAGCCCTGGGACCGTTTGCGGGCTTCATCTTCGGCTGGTCGCAGCTTCTCCTCATCCGCACCAGCCCGGCCGCCGGCCTGGCGATCATCACCGCCGATTACCTGAGAAATTTCATTCACCTGTCGGCCACGGGGCAAAAGCTTGTCGCGCTGGGGGTCATCTTATTTTTTGCGCTCCTGAATTATTTAGGCGTGAAAAGGGCCAGCATTTATCAGAACCTGGCGACGACCCTCAAGGTCGTCGGGCTCATCGTTCTCATCGTCGTCGGCCTCATCCTCCTCCAGGGCCGGGAAAACTTGCTGTCCGCCCGGGCCGAGCCGACGATGAAGCTGGGTCCCGTGGGCAATATCGTCGCCGCCTTGATGATGGTCTTCTTCGCCCATACGGGATGGGAGCGCTTGGGATATTCCGCCGCGGAGATGAAAAATCCCAAGCGGACGATTCCCCTCGGGCTTTTTTTGGGCATCGCTGTCCTTCTGGCCGTGTATCTCAGCGCGAATCTTATCTACCACTGGACCCTGGGCATGGAAGGCGTTCGGGGGAACACGGTCGTGGCCACGGCCACGGCCCGGGAACTGGCCGGTCCCCTAGGCCTGGTTTTAGTGGCCCTGCTGGTCATCGCGTCCACGACAAGCTCCATCAACGGCACGATGATGACCGCCACGCGCGCCTATTACGCCATGGCCCGGGACGGGCTCTTTTTCAAGTGGCTGGACTACATCCATCCCCGTTTCCGCACGCCCTCCCGGGCCATTGTCGCCCATGCCCTCTGGGCGGCCGTGATTCTCTTCCTCCGGGGGACGTTCGAGGCCATCGCCGCCGGCATGGTGTTCGGAATTCTCATTTTCTGGGCGCTGAACGGCGTCGCCCTTTTCAGGTTGAGAAAGCGGAATGTGGGGGGAAGCGACGTCTACCGCGTGCCTCTCTATCCGGTCCTGCCGGGCATCTATCTCGCCGCCTTTCTCATCTTCATCGTTACGCGCGGAGTCATCGACTGGCGGCATTCGCTCATCGATCTGGCCTTCATCGCTTCAGGTCTGCCCTTTTATTTCTTCTGGCAGAGCCGTCGCAAAAAGACCGGTCGGATTTGAAGGGGCAGTTTCAGGAATCCCCAAGCGGGCGCTGCCGCGGCCTCCAAGTCGAGCGCCGCACAAAGAAGAGGAGCCTGTCGGATCGGACGGAAAGCGCCGGAGAAAGACCGGGGATATCAGGCGGCGCCTTGCGTTGAGGATTTTTTACGTCTCCAGTTCCAGTAGAGGAATCCCGGGATGCCCACGGCCACCCAGAAGAAGCCCATGACCGAGTTGATCAGCGGGAATCTGCCTGAGAGGAAGCCCGAGATGTCCGAGTACATGGTGAAGACGACATACACAAGGGCAAAGAAGATAAAAATGATGGGCGTCAGGGGGTATCCCCAAACCTTATAGGGACGGGGGTGGTCGGGCATCTTGCGTCTCAGGACGAAGACGGCCAGGGCGCCCAG
>CAZFTV010000210.1:0-3272 GCA_964521765.1 uncultured Eubacteriales bacterium | reverse complement strand
CGTCGGCGTCCTTGATGACGCCCACGTTGCGCGGGTTCTGGAAATGGTCCATGACCTTGTCGGTGTACATCATTTCCCTTTCTCCTCGAGATATTGGGTGTACAGGGGGGACATGGCCCTCAGCCGCTCGATGATGGGCGGGAAGGAATCGAGAAGCGTCTCGACGTCCCCGGCCGTCGTCCCCTCCACCAGGCTGAAGACGAGCGAACCCTGGGCCAGCGCGTGGTCGAGTCCCATGGCCAGCAGCACGTGAGAGGCCTTGAGCGCCCGCGAGGTGCAGGCCGAGCCGCTGGAGACGGCGAAACCCTTGAGGTCGAGGCTGAGGAGCATGGCCTCGCCCTCGACGAACTCGACGCAGAAACTGGCGTGATAGGGCAGGCGGAGCGTCCGGTGCCCGGTGAGCGTCACCCGATGGATTCTCCGGGGGAGCTCCTCGATGAGTCGGTCGCGAAGCGCCGACTCCCTGGCCGCCCGGGAGTCGAGCTCGGCCGAGGCGAGCTCGGCCGCCCGGCCCAGGCCGACGACCCCGGCTACGTTCTCCGTCCCGCCGCGGCGCCCGCTCTCCTGAATGCCGCCGTCGATTAGGGGCAGGATGCGCGTCCCCTTGCGGACGTACAGGGCGGCGCTCCCCTTGGGCCCGTAGAACTGATCGCCGGCCAGGCTCAACGCGTCGACGTCGAGGGCTCGCACATCCACGGAAATGCTGCCTGCGGCGGCCACGGCGTCGGTGTGAAAGGGCACCTTGCGGGACCGGCAAACCCGGGCCACCTCGCCCACCGGCTCGATCGTCCCCACCTCGCTGTTGGCCAGCATGACCGAGACGAGAACAGTCTCGGGCGTGATGGCCGCAGCCGCCCGCTCGGGATCCACGAGCCCGTCCCGGTCCACGCCGATGATCGTCGTCCGGAATCCGAGACGCTCCAGACTCTTGGCCGAGTGGAGCACGGATTGATGTTCGACCGCCGAAACAACCAGATGCTTGCCCTTGTCGCGCAGGGCCAGGGCCATGCCTTTCAGGGCGAAGTTGTTGGCCTCCGAGCCGCTGGAGACGAAGATGATTTCTTCGGCCGAGGCGCCGATAAAACGGGCGACCTTCTCCCGAGCTTCCTCCACGGCCTCCTGGACGGGTTGACCGAAGGCATGCAGGCTCTGCGGGTTTCCGAACTCCCCGCGGAAAAAGGGCAGCATCGCCTCCAGCACCCTCGGGTCGAGGGGCGTGGCGGCGATATGGTCAAGATAGACTCGCTCCATGTCCCTTTTCCGCGACGGCCGCACCCTCGTCCTCAAGGGCCCGGCTGCGCCCGCTCAAACGGCGACCACCTCCGTTATGCCGGGAACGTCCTTCTTGAGCTGGCGCTCGATGCCCATCTTCAGGGTCATCTGGGACATCGGGCAACCGCCGCAGGCGCCCGTGAGTTTGACCTTGACCACTCCCCCTTCGACGGCCACCAGCTCCACGTCCCCGCCGTCGGCTTGGAGCCCGGGACGGATTTTGTTCAATGAATTAAGAATACTTTCCTTCATGTCTTTTCTCCGTGCTAAAAAAGGTCCTTTATCACTATAGCTCCCTCCTGCCTTAAAATCAAGTAATCACATCAAATTTATAAAGTTTGATTAGGAAAGAGCTCTTTCTCCGACTTAGATCCAATCCAGAAGCCGCCTCTCGCCCTCGAGCCGCCTGAGCCCGGTGAGGTCCTGGCTGACTTCCAGGCAACCGCGGTAGCGGCTCTCCGCGTCGCGGACGGCGAAATAGCGGATGTGGATGAATCGTTCCCCAAGCTCGAGCCAGAATTCCGCTTTGTCCTTTTCTCCTCTGCGGAGGGCGTCCAAAATCCGGTTCACGACGTGGACGCTGTCCCGGGGATGACAGTCCTGGACCTTCCGCCCGATCACCGCCCGGCTGCGGGGGAAAATCCTGTCGGATGTTTCCGAGTAATAGCGGACCGTATCCTCCTCATCCACGAACGTGACATCGAGCGGCAGGTGTTTGAGCAGCAGGTTGACCTGGTCGAGGGACAGAGAGCCCGCCTCCAGGTTCAGCCGGGACTCCGGTTTTTGATAAGGGACTTTCTTGATTGTTTCTTCCGGCATCGATTCCTCCTGGCCGATTATTCTAGCACATTGACGCCCGGAAAGGGCGCCTATCCTCCCCGGCCCGAAAGCCGGACGTCGTCTGGACCGCGAGGCAGTCGTTATCCGGAGACCAAGACCCTCGGCAGGGCGGGGTTGATCCGCGACAACACTTCGTAGGCGATCGTGCCGGTGAGAGAGGCCAGGTGCTCCGCGGAGCAGGCGTCCTCGCCGTCGCGGCCGATAAGCGTCGCCGTGTCCTCGAGCCGGACTCCGGGAATATCGGTGACGTCCGCCACGGTGAAATTCATGGCCACCCGGCCCCGGACCGGCGCCCGCCGCCCCCGGAGGAGGACGAACGAGGCGTTGGACAGCGCCCGGCTGTAGCCGTCGCTGTAGCCCACGGGCAGGACGGCCAGGGTCGAGGGGCGCGTCGTCCGGTATGTGCCGCCGTAGCCGATGGACGCCCCTCGCCGCACGCGCTTCACTTGAGCCACGCGGCATCTCCAGCTCAGCACGGGGCGCAGCTCAACCGGACTGCGCTTCTGGAGGCGGCAGGAGAGATACGTTTCCTTGGACGGCCAGCAGCCGTAAAGCCCGATCCCCACCCGGACCATCGTCTGGTAGGTCTGGGGAAAGAGGATCGTGGAGGCCGTGCAGGACATATGCCTGACCGGGAGGCGAAAACCTCTGCGTTCGAGCGAGGCGAGCGTCCGCGAATAGAGCTCCAACTGGCGCTTCGAATAGCTCGGGTCCGTGGTGTCCTCGATGTTGGCGAAATGAGAGGAGAGGCCTTCGAGAACGAGCTCCTTGCGGCCGAGGATCTTGCGGGCCAGGCGGGGCACGTCCTCCGGCGGGAGCCCTTGGCGATGGGTGCCCGTCTCGACCTTGATGTGCAGAAATGCGCGCCGCTTCATGCGGCGGCAGACCTCCGCCAGCCGCGCGACCGTCTTGTCGCTGGACACCGTCAGTCTCGCTCCCAAGCGTACGGCTTCCCCGAGGCTGTCGAACGGAACATAGCCGAGGATGAGAACTGGCGGACGGATGCCCGCTCCGTGGAGAGCGGCGACACGCACGTGTACATCGGGACGAGCGGTTGGGTGTCCACGGTCACGGAGCGGCGCATCGTGGACACCGATCGAATGATCGCCTCCATCGTGGGTGCGCGGCCGGGCCTGTACAACTATTTCGCCGAGCAGGAG
>CAZFTV010000209.1:1515-3275 GCA_964521765.1 uncultured Eubacteriales bacterium | reverse complement strand
CGGGACGTGGCGCAGCCTGGTAGCGCACACGCTTGGGGTGCGTGGGGTCGGCGGTTCGAATCCGCCCGTCCCGACCATTTATAATCCGTTCTCCGTTTCAAGCATACCGGAAGCAAGGGAGATTTTCTCGATGAACGACATCCGCAAGGCGGAAGAGGATAAAGAACTCCTGGGCCGAAGCCTGGACCTGGCCGGATTGGTGAGCCTCCAGCCCGGAGCGGTCGTGAGCCGCACGATTCTCGACCGTAAAACGGGGACGGTCACCCTCTTCGCCTTCGACCAGGGCCAGGGACTGAGCGAGCACACCGCCCCCTTCGACGCTCTGGTCGTCGGCCTGGAGGGAGGGGCGGACATCGTCATCTCCGGTCAATCCCATGCCCTTCGCGCCGGCGAGATGATCATCATGCCCGCCAACGAGCCTCATGCCGTCCGGGCCGTCGCACCCTTCAAGATGATGCTCGTCATGATCCGGGCCTGAAGACGGCGCCTCTTTCCATGACAGATAAGACCGCTCCCAAGCTGATCCTCGTCACGAACGACGACGGCTACGACGCCGAGGGCGTCACCGTCCTCTTCGGCCGCCTCCGGGAGCTGGGCGAGACCTATCTCGTCGCTCCCGACAGGGAAAAAAGCGCCACCTCGCTGGCCATCACTCTCCGCGCTCCCCTGCGCGTCAGGCGGGCCGGGCAGCGCGTTTTCGCCGTGGAGGGCACGCCGGCCGATTGCGTCTACCTGGCCATGAAAAAGTTCCTGCCCCGCCGGCCCGACCTCGTCGTCTCGGGGATCAATCACGGCCCCAACCTCGGCCAGCAGGACATTTCTTATTCGGGCACGGTGGCCGGCGCCGTCCAGGGAACGTATTTCGGAATCCCTTCCCTGGCCGTCTCGGCCCTGCACGGCGGCGGGGGGCGGTATGATTTCGATCTTGCGGCCGAAGTCTCCCGCCGGTTGGCCTCCCGGCTTCTTTCGGGCGCGCCGGTCAGGGGCATTACCCTCAACCTCAACGTCCCCCCGCCGCCCTTCAAGGGACTCCGGCTGACCAGGCTGGGCTGGAAAGAATATTTCCCGGAAATCATCGAAGCCGAAGACCCGCGCCGCCGGCCCTACTTCTGGATCGGCATGGGAAAGCCGAGAGCGCAGAAAAGCCCGGACACCGACCTGGATGCCGTGCGCCGGGGCTATGCCAGCCTGACGCCCCTGCACTCCGACGCGACCCATTATGAATCGCTCCGCCATCCGGGGTTGAAGAGCCTTGAGGAAGAGGTGGGCTCCCTGGACGTCGAAACCTGAGGAGGCCCGCCCCCGCAAAGCGAGAACGGACAGCGGCCGGTCAAGCCATGGATATCGAACTCAAGCTGAGGAAGGTCGAAAGCGCCCTCGAGCGGCTGGCGCCCCACGAGCGGCGCTGCCTCCTGTGTCCCAGAGAATGCGGAGTCGACCGACGAGCCGGAGAACTCGGGATCTGCGGGACGGGCGACAAGGCGGTCCTGGGCCGCGGCCTCCTCCACTTCGGCGAGGAGCCGCCGCTCAGCGGCGTGGAGAATGTCCGCAGCGAAGGAGCGGTCCGCGCCAGCTCGCGCCGCGGTTCGGGCACGATGTTCTTCGCCGGCTGCAGCCTGCGCTGCCTTTTTTGCCAGAATCACCAGTTGAGCTGGAGCCTTCAAGGACGGCCGGTCTCTGACGAGGAGCTAGCGGAGGTGATGCTCGACCTTCAAGCCCGGGGCGCCCTGAACATTAATTTCGTGACTCCCGGACATGTC
>CAZFTV010000209.1:0-1456 GCA_964521765.1 uncultured Eubacteriales bacterium | reverse complement strand
CCCTGCCGCTGGTGTTCAACTCCGGGGGATATGAAAAAGCATCAACTCTCGAGGCGCTCGAGGGCATCATCGACATCTATCTTCCCGACCTGAAATATCGCTCCCCGGAGGCGTCTCGCCGTTTCTCCTCGGCCCCCGATTATTTCCATCATGCCTCCCGCGCCGTTGAAGAGATGCACCGCCAGCGGCCGCGCCTCGTCCTCGACGAGCGGGGCACCGCTCGCGAAGGGCTGATCATCAGGCATCTCGTCCTTCCCGGCCGCGTCCAGGACTCGCTGTCCATCCTGGAATGGGTCGCGGAGCGCTTCTCGCCCTCAGTCCGCTTAAGCCTCCTGGGTCAATACAAGCCCGTTTTCCGCGCGCCGGACGACATCCGCCGCCCCCTCGCCCCGGACGAGTACGGGCGCGTGGTGGAAAGGGCCGAGTCTCTGGGATTCGAGGAGATTTTTGTCCAAGCCGGCGTCTTCGAAGAAGGGGAACACCTCATCCCCGATTTCAACCTCGAGGACCCCTTTTCCTGGGGCGGAGGCGCTCCCGAGCCCTGATCACCTGGCGGTGATCGTCCGTTGAGGGGGGAGGCTCTCTTCGGGGATGCCGAGCGCCAAAGCCAGTTCCCTGAGCTTGATCTGAACGGCGGCCACGCTCTCCGGGCCCATGCGCAGGAAATGCTTCTGGGCCTCGCTCAAGGATTCCAGGGCTGGGTCGGCGAACATGTAGGTCTTGACCTTCTTCTCCAGCCTGACCTCGCCCTCGACGACGGGAACGGCCAGGAGCTCGAGCAGCGCCTGCTTCAGCGTCCGGTCGAAGTCCCTGTCGGGGTAGCCGAGCTCGCGGTAGGCGTCCTGAAACAAGGGCTTCAATCCCTTGTAAAAACGTATGACATCCCGTGAGTTGCAGGAGATGAAGACTTCGGCCGCAGGCGAATAGCGTTCATACGGGGCCGGGTCGAGGTATTCCCGCCCCCTCCTGGCCTGAACCTTGAACCCGGGGGCGAAGAAATCGATTTGTTTGGCCGGCCTCCGGCCCTCGGCCACCGCATCCACGGCGGCGGTGATCGTGCGGATGATGTTCGTCGACGGCAGCCAGGACTCAACCCGGGGATGGGCCGTCAGCTCCCCGGCCAGGCGGCGGATGAGGTCGTCGCTCGTGTCGAGCGAAACGCCGGGAAAGGCGGGGATATCGGACGCCGGGCTCTCTGTCTCCCCAGCCTGCTCCGCCGGGCTTTTTACCGCCGGCGGAAGCTCCTCCCCTCCGGGCCGGAAAAAAAGAAGATAGACGGCCGCCGCCGCGGCCAGAACGAGCAGAATCGTCAGGCCCAACGCCAGGACCTTATTCCTCTCATCCATGATTTCGGCTCTCCTCCTTCGGCGGGCCGCGTGCGGCTCAGTCCTTGATCTTCTTGAGCTCGACGCTTCCCCGGGCTACGGACAGGGAGATCATGGCCCATCCGTCTTTG
>CAZFTV010000208.1:0-3309 GCA_964521765.1 uncultured Eubacteriales bacterium | reverse complement strand
CCCGGGAGCCGCCCCAAGCCGCGCGGGACGAGAGCCTTCTTCTTCATCTGGGGTTCAGGGACGAAGTCTGGATCAGCATCCAGGCCGACGACGGACCCGTCGAAGAAGCCCTGATGCAAGCCGGCGAACAGAAATCCTTCTCGGCGATCGAGAGGATTGTGATGCGCCTCGGCAGGCCGGACCAAGTGGACCTGACCATCAACGGCCGCAAGGCTAAGCCTTTCCCGCCCTCCGCCTCGGCCCAAACCTATGAAATCAACAAAGACAACTGCCGGAGCTATCTCGTCCAGTGACCCCCCGGCCCAGAATTCCTTCTATGAGCCCAGCGAACAACGGTAAAAGAAAAGGCTCCCGGATCGTCGGGGCGATCATCATTTTGCTTGTCGTCCTATTTTTCATCATCGAGTTCACCATCCGCCAGTCGCGGGGGTTCGCCAGCGGCTCCCTGCCGGGCGTTCTGCTGTCCACGCTGCAGGTCATCGTCCTCCTGCTGTTCCTCATCCTCTTCTTCGTCCTCGGCCGGAACATGGTCCGGCTCTACATGGAGAGGCGGCAGCGGGTTCTCGGCGCCCGTTTCAAAACGAAGCTGGTCCTGTTTTTCATCTCCCTGTCGCTCATCCCCACTCTTCTCCTGTTCTTTTTCGCCAGCGACCTCATCAGCCGCAACATCGAGACCTGGTTCCGGACGCCCCTGGACGGAGTCCTGGAGGACACCAAGACCGTCGGCGACTCCCTGTACCGGAACGCCGAGGAGCTGACCCTCCACTACGCCCAGCGCCTCTCCCAGGACATGAAGGCGCGGCGGCTGGTCAACCCCGAGAACAGGCCTCTGCTCCGCGAATTCATCCGCAACAAGCTCAAGGAATACCGGCTCGATGAGATCGGCGTCTTCCTTGGCGAGGAGGAGCTGTTCTCCTACCTGAACCCCGACCTCCCCCTCCAGGATTACCGCGACGTCCGCCCGGAGCTCGTCAAGCGGGCTTACCTGGGCGAGGCTCTGCAGAGCGTCGACCGCATGGGAAACGGACAGATGATCCGCCGGGGGGTGGCCTTCAACCTGCCCGACATCGGAGACGCCCTGGTGAGCGCCGGCACGTTCCTGCCCCAGAACACCGCCGAGAAAATCGACAACATCAGCGCCTTCGTCCTGCGCTACCGCCAGCTCAAGCTCCAGAGGAATCCCGTCAAGACGTTTTACGTCATCACCCTGTTGTTCATCACCCTGATCATCGTCTTCGCCGCCAGCTGGCTGGGGTTCCGGCTGGCCAAGGGGATCACCGTGCCCATCGAGAAGCTGGCCCAGGCGACGCGAGAAGTGTCCCGGGGCAACCTGGAGGTGCGCGTCGAGGACCCGGCCTCGGACGAGCTGGGCATCCTCGTCGAATCCTTCAACCAGATGATCTCCGACCTGAGCTCCAGCCAGATAAGCGTGGCCCAGAAGACCGCCGAGCTCGAGACGCGCAAGCAGTCCATCGAGACCATCCTCAACCACATCACCACGGGCGTCATCGCCCTGGACGCGGAGGGCCGCCTGACATCGATCAACCCCAGCGCCCGGGACATGCTTTCCCTCGCGGAGAAGGACGTCCTCGGCCGGTCCTATGGAGACGTTCTGGCCGCTCCCCGATTCGAGGGCATCAGGGTCAGCATCGACTGGGAGATGAAGAACCGGCACAAGCTGTCAGACCGCGAGATCATCCTGGAGGACGGCGGTCAGCAGAGAACACTGGCCTTGACCCTGACGCCCCTCCTCCAGCCCGACGGAGAATCCGCGGGGACGATCGTCGTCCTCGACGACCTGACCCAGCTCATCAAGGCTCAGAAAATCGCCGCCTGGAAAGAAGTCGCCCAGAGAGTGGCCCATGAGATCAAAAATCCCCTGACCCCCATCCAGCTGTCCGCCGAGCGCATCATCAAGAACATGTCGCGCGGAGAGCCGAGCTCGGGGGGAGTCATCGAGGAGGGCGCGCGGGTCATCATCCAGGAGGCCAAGACGATCAAGGCGCTCGTGGACGAGTTCTCGGATTTCGCCCGCCTGCCCAGGGTGAAGCTTCAGCCCGGCGACCTGCATCAGGTCCTCCACCAGGTCCTGCCCCTCTTCCGCGGGATTTTCTCCGAGGTGGAGTTCGAGCTTAGGCTGGGGCACGACATCCCCCCGCTCATCCCCCTCGACCCGGAACAGATGAAACGCGTCTTCATCAACCTCCTGGACAACGCCATCGAGGCCATGAACAAGGCCGGCCGGATCTCGATCGCCACCTCCTTCGACCCGGCCGCCGGGCGGGTGAGAATTGAGGTGGCCGACTCGGGGCCCGGCATTTCCCGGGATATCCGGGACAAGATTTTCTTGCCCTACACCTCCACCAAAAAAAAGGGCCGGGGGCTGGGGCTGGCCATCGTGGACCAGGTTATCCGGGAGCATGACGGCGTCATCGACGTCCAGAGCAACCATCCCACGGGCGCCAAATTCATCATCGAGATTCCGACATGAACGAAGCCAGAATCCTGATCATCGACGACGAAGCCAGCATCCGCTCCGCCCTCATAGGCGTCCTGGAGGACGAGGGTTTCGAAGCCTCCGCGGCCGAGACGGGGGAAGAGGGACTTCGTCTCATCACTCAACGGACCTTCGACCTGGTCTTGCTCGACATCTGGCTGCCGGGCCTCAGCGGCCTGGACGTCCTGCGCCAGGTTACGGCTCTGGACGACCCTCCCCAGGTGGTCATGATCTCCGGGCACGGAACGGTCGAGACCGCCGTCCAGGCGACGAAGCTGGGCGCTTATGATTTCCTGGAGAAGCCCCTGACCCTGGAAAAGGTCATCCTGACCGTCAAGAACGCCCTGAACCAAGCGCGCCTGGAGGAAGAAAACATCCGGCTCCAGCAAAAGCTCGTCCGACGCTACGAGCTCGTGGGCGACAGCCCCGCCCTCCGCAGGCTGCGACAGGACATGGAAAAAGCCGCCCCCACGAACGGCCGCATCCTCATCACCGGCGAGAACGGCACGGGCAAGGAGCTCGTGGCCCGGCTCATCCACGGCCAGAGCAGGCGGCGGGACAAGCGGTTCGTGGAGTTCAACTGCGCCGCGGTGCCGCCGGAGATGATGGAAGGCGATCTGTTCGGCGCGGCCAGGGGAGAGTCGCCGCAGACGGCCATGGAAAAAAAGAGCAAGCTTCTGGCCGCCGACGGGGGGACGATCTACTTCGACGAGATCGGCGACATCAGCCCGGCCGTCCAGTCCAGGCTCGTGCGCATGATCGAGGAGCAGGCCTTCCTTCCCCCGGGCTCCTCCGAGGCCGTTCCCGTCGAC
>CAZFTV010000207.1:0-3310 GCA_964521765.1 uncultured Eubacteriales bacterium | reverse complement strand
CTCGATCATGCGAGGGCTGCCGCCTCCTCGAGTTCCAGTCGCCTTCTCTCGTCCATCTTGATCACTTCGTCCAACGCGGCCGCCGCCACGTCCAGCTGATCAGGCGTGGGCTCCCTAGTGGTGAGGCGCTGCAGCTGCAGGCCCGGCCACAAGAGCACCTTCACGAACGGGTTGTCGGGTCGGCTGCCGGCCCACTTCACCGTGACTTCGTAGGCGAGACCTGCGACTACCGGCAGCAGCAGGAGCCGCGAGCGGCCCCCCTCCTTCCCCCCGGCCCCCTCGTCCACGAGGCTTTTCCCCGTCATCTCTTCGGGCGCGGGAACCCCGAGCCTGCGCAAAACGGTCGGAGCGACATCGGCCAGTTCCCCTTCCGGCTTTAACCGCGCCGAATCAATCCTCGACAGCCCGAAGTCGGCCAGAATAAACGGCACCCGGCTTCGCGTATGGCCGGTGTTGACCGACCCGTCGGGATAGAGCCACTCCTCGACTGTGCCGTGGTCGGCGGTGACGATGAGGGCCGCTTTTTTGCGCGCGGCCGCTTCGGCGATTTGACCGAGCACGGAATCGACGGTCTCCACGGCGGCCAGCACGGCTTCCCGGCTCTCGAGATGTCCGACCACATCGACGTTGGCCAGGTTGGCGATGATGACGTCGGCGGTTTCATCGTCCAACGCGGCCAGGACGTTCTGGCCCACCTCCCGGGCGCTCATCTCCGGCCGCAGGGCGTAAGAGACATCGCCGGAGGGCGAGGGCACGATGACCCTCCGCTCCCCGGCAAACGGCTCTTCCCTCTTTCCGTTCAGAAAAAACCCGACATGGACGGCCTTCTCCGACTCGGCGATCTTGACCGGGCGAAGGCCCGCCCGGGTGAGGACTTCAACCAGCGTCTGGCCCAGCCGTTCCTGGGGCGGGAAGGCCACCTTGACCCTGAGCTGCGAGGAATACTCGATCATGGTCACGAAATGAAGACCCAATCCTCTCCGGACCGGGAAATGGGAAAAATCCTCGTCGGTCAGACTGCGGGTGAGTTCGACCTCCCTCTCGCCTCGCAGGTCGTAAAAAATGACGGCGTCCCCCGCTTCCGGACGGCCGATCGGCCGGCCGGACGGGTCCGCGAGAACGATAGGCTCCAGCGCCTCATCCTCCTGACCGCGCCCGTAGGCGTCCCGAACAGCCCGCCCCAGGAGCGAAAGCTTCGCCGAGCCTTGCGGCCCGGGCTCCATGTCATCGGGCTTCCTGCCCACGACCTCATCCATGCCCCGGCCTCACTCCAGCCCCAGGCTCAGGAGGGAGAGCGGGTCCACTCTTGCCCCGCGGGCGCGGACGCTCCAGTGAAGATGCGAACCCGTGGAGCGGCCCGTGCTGCCCACCGCGGCGATGACAGCGTTCCGGCCGACGGATTGCCCCTCCTGCACATCGAGCCGGGAGCAATGGCAGTAAACCGTGAAAATGTTCAGCCCGTGGTCGATGATGACCGTCAGCCCGGAATAATAAAGGTCCATGGCCAGCGCCACCCTTCCGGAGTTCGAGGCCCAGATCGGGGAATCCTGCGCAGCCGAGATGTCGACTCCCGTATGCCGCGAGCGGGGGACGCCGTTATACAGGCGGTGCTCGCCGAAATTGGGCGACGGCTTGTCTGGCAGCGGGGCGGCAAATCCGCCCGAGCCCAGCCATTCGGGGATGACGCTCCGGTAAACCTCGGCCAGGATCCGTCTCTCCCGGGCCAGACGCTCCTCGGCCTCCGGAGGCGCGATGACCAGCCTCTCGTCGATCTTGATGTTCTGGCGCGAAAATGACCGCTCCTGAAGCCTTAGGTACTTCTGAACGGCTTCCTTTCGGCCGGCGTCGAGAATAACGACCTCAACCTTGTAGGAGCCCGGAGGCGTTAGGAAATCGACCCCCACCAGGGCGAACCTTCTTCCGGACGGCCCGCCGGGAAGAAAATCATAGTCCTTATCCAGGAAGGAGAGCTTGGCCTCCTGTCCCTCGCCCGACGGATAAAAAACGGCCAGGAGCATTTCCCCCGGCTGGAGAGCACGGGCCGTGATCTCGACGGCCGCCCCGCTCGGCGCTTCCAGGCGCAGGAAGGCCCAGGCCGCGGGTGAGCATGCGGCCAACAGCAACGGGATCGACAGGATGCGTTTCATCATATCCGACGGCCGCGAACCCGGAGGGGGCCGGAGGTCAGACTGACTTCTCCTTCCCGGCCAAGGGCCTAAGGATTCGTCCGGGCAGCCGCCCGGTGTGCTCTCCCCTGTCGACGACGACCTTCCCGTTGACCAGGACGTATTCGATCCCCGCCGGGAACTGGTGGGGCTCGGTCCAGGTGGCGCGGTCTGCGACTTTGTCCGGGTCGAAAACGACGAGGTCGGCGAAAAAGCCGGCCTCCACCCGACCCCGCTTGTGGAAATGGAATTTTTCCGCGGCGACCGAGGTCATTTTGCGGATCATCGTTTCCGGGGGCAGGATCTTCTCCTCGCGGATGTACTTGCCCAGCACCCGGGGAAAAGTCCCGTAATGCCGCGGATGAGGTTTTCCCTGGCCGAGCGGTCCGGTGGGGGCCAGGGCCGACCCATCCGTGCCCACGCTGACGAGAGGATGCGCCAGGATCGTTTTCAGGTTCTCCTCCCTCATCATGAAGATGACGATCCCCCCCCGGCCTTTTTCCTCGAGGAGCAGCTCACGCATGAAATCATAGGGTTCCCTGCCCGACGCCTTCGCCGCCTCAAGGATGCTCCGACCCTCGATGGGTTTGTTTTTTTCCGAAACGACGTCGGAAACAACCACCTTGTCCCAGGAGCCGAGCTTCTTCTCCGCGGCGTCCAGGTGGGCCCGGACCTCGGGCTCCCGCACCTTGTCCCGAAGACGCCGGAGGAAATCCTCGGTCGTCCCCTCGCGCACCCAGAGAGGATAATAAAAACTCAGGTCGGTGGCGCCGGCGATGTAGGGATAACGGTCGCAGAAAATCCTCACTCCCTCCCTCTCCGCAGACTCGATCAAGGCCAGTGCCCGGTCGAGCTTATGCCAGTTCCGGGGATAAGCTGTCTTGAAGTGAGAAATCTGGAGGCTGACGCCCGACTTCCGAGCGACGTCAATGGACTCTTCCAGGGACTCGAGCAGGCGGTCGCCCTCGTCACGCATGTGCGTCGCGTAAACGCCGTTCATGTCCGCCGCGACCCGGCAGAGGGCCGTGAGCTCTTCGGGTCGGGCGTAGCTTCCGGGCGTGTATTCCAGCCCGCTTGAAAGCCCGGCCGCGCCGCAGCGCAGGTCGTCGCGGAGCCGCTGCTTCATTTTTTCGAGCTCGGCTTCC
>CAZFTV010000206.1:3111-3375 GCA_964521765.1 uncultured Eubacteriales bacterium | reverse complement strand
CGCCCGTCGAGGCCGGTCATGGCCGTCACAGCCTCCCCCAGTTCCCTCTTCATGGCTCCTGGTATTAACACAGGGCCGCCGGCGAAGTCAAAAGAGTCCTTGAAGCCGCGATTTTCATGTGCTATATGTGTTACAAGTTACGTAGAATTCTATGGACTTCATCCGCAATCTCGGCTATCTGGCCATCGCCAGCCGCCTGAAACGCCTGACGGACCGGTTCCTTCAAGGCGGGAGCACCGTTTACAAAACTCTGCGTCTTGAGTT
>CAZFTV010000206.1:0-3088 GCA_964521765.1 uncultured Eubacteriales bacterium | reverse complement strand
CTGTCTCCTGGTTTCTGAGGACGCGCCGGTGTCCATTCTGGAAGCCGCCGACAAGCTCAAGGTCTCCCATCCCGCCGTCATTCAGGCCGCCCAAATGCTGATCCGGAGGGGATTGGTCAAATCTCGCCAGGACTCCGAGGACCGCCGCAAGCGGTTCCTGGTCATCACCCCCAAGGGCAAGCACCTGGCCGAATCCCTGAAACCGGTCTGGGGCGGCTTCACCCAGGCCGTCACCGAGGTCTTCCAAGAGGCCGGCGTGGACATGCTGAACATCCTGCAACGAGTCGAAAACGCTCTGGACAAGGAAGACATCGGACCGCGGATCCTGAAAAAGGTCAAAGCCCGCCATTACGAAGCAGTGGAAATTGTCGACTTTCGTCCGGAATACAAGGAGTCTTTCCGAACGCTCAACGAGGAATGGCTGAAGAAATATTTCCGCGTGGAGCCCGCCGACCGAAAGATGCTGCTCCAGCCGGAGAAGGAAATCCTGGAGAAAGGCGGTTTCATCTTTTTCGCCAAGATCCGGGGCGAAGTCGTGGGCACGGCCGCCCTTCTCAAGCTGGACGACAAGATCTTTGAGCTGGCCAAGATGGCCGTGACCGCCGCGGCCCAGGGGAACCAAGCGGGGAGGAAGCTCTTGGATGCGGCCGTCGCCCGAGCCCGCCAAAAGGCCGCCAAGACAATTTTTCTTAAAACCGACAGGTGTCTGAAAGCCGCCCTGAACTTGTACCATCAAGCGGGCTTTCGGCTCGGCCGTCCGCCTTACGCCGGCGGCGAATCCTACGAACGGGAAAAAACCGCGACCTATATGAGATTGGATCTTTAGGGCGGGCTTTTTTTCATTTCACACAGCGTGTTTCATCCGCGTAGGCGGCGAATCTCTCGATCAATTCTTCCTTGGTGGTGCGGCTCATCATCAGCAAGGCTTTGAACGGAGGAGAGATCTTCATGACCGCCTCCCAGGCCTGCCGGACATGCTCTCGGTTAGCCGCCGGCGAATATTCGCGGAACTCCCGCGACACATCTCCCTGGAGCTCGGCGTGGATGTCCAGGAATAAAGACGGCATTTCACAGCCCGGATCGAAATTCTTGAGGCGGACCGATTTCCCGGAGGCGGACTTGGCGGTCCAAAAAAACGCCTCCTGGTTTTTCAGGTCGCAGACATAGGACCACTGCGTGTTTCCGCGCTCCATTTGCCGGAGAACGTCGAACGCGTAATCCACCGGCGGCTTGATCGTCGGGGAATACGCCTTGAGCATATGAGCGGCCTGGACAAAGCGGGGCATCTCCCGATCTTCAAGCACGACCGGTTTCTCGCCGCCAAAACCGCTGTAGAGCGCGAGCCGGGTCATTTCTTCTTCATAGCGGCTATTGCCCAGGACGGGCACGGGTATCGTCTCGCCCGCGTGGACGACGAGCGCCCCGTTCAAAAATTCAAGGGAAGCCGTATTTCCCGTTTTGTCGGCGGCGAAGAAATGCCAGCCCCAGCCGTCGACGGCGACCGCGGCGGCGCTTTCAACGACCTGCGCCACGGTCTCGAAATTGTCGAGGAGATATTGCATCCATAAGCACATGAACAGCTTCGGCTTCGCCGGGTCCGAGGGAAACCGGGTTTCCCTCAAAGTCATCTCCCCGATGAACAAGCCTGCCTCGTTCATGCCGCCGTCCGGAAATTCCCTCCCCAGGGAGTTGAAAGTGACCGAGGCGTATTTGGAAACCCAGTCCAGGGGCGGAGTGACGTCCGGTTTTCCCGAAAGAAGCGCGGCCCAGGAGAGAGCCGTTTTGGCCGTGTTCCGCTTGTTGACGGCGACCACTCCCGGGACGTGGCCGTACTCGTCCAGGTTGTGGCCGACAAGGACGGCCTTCCCCGATTTGAGCATGAACGTCGAGCAGGGAAAAACCGGACTGCCGGCGAGCCATAGGACCGTGAGCACCAGGATCCACCGCGGCGATTTATTGATGCGCAGTTTTCTCATTTAACCGTTTTGTCAGTTTTGCTAGCTTTTCTAAAATTTATTTTCACTATTCGATTTCCTTTTGCCGCCCATCGGAGAAAATCAACTATCCCCCTTCCTCTCATGCGGGATTCTAGGTGGGCCCGGCCGGAGATGTCAAGGCCGTGAAAAAGGCTTCAGGTCGCCCGGACCGGCACGGGGCGCCAATTCTCGTCCACGGCCACGAAAACGACCTCAGCCTCGGTGACCGGGACCGTCTCCTGGCTGTCGGCCCGGGGGGCCTCGACCACGACTTTTATCGTAACCGATGTCCGGCCCACTCTGACTGTTCGGGCATAAAAGCTGACGATATCGCCCACGAACACGGGCTTTTTGATAACGACCTTATCCATGGCCACGGTGACGAAATTGTGGGGGCCGCAGCTGCGGCGGGCTTCGAGCGCCCCGGCCAGGTCGACATGGCTCAGGATGACGCCGCCGAAGATCGTGCCGTGCTTGTTCGTGTCCTTGGGGAGGAGGGTGATGCGCAGCGTAGGGTCCACGATGTCACTTCAACAAGGCCGGGACGGAAAGATCTTCATCCAGGTCCATCCAATGGATTCCCTTCCCTCCGCCGATCAGCCGCCAATTCTTTTTTTGCTTTGCCGTGGCGTTGCGCAGCTTTGGAAGCCATTCCAACGGAACGCCGATCTCCCTTCCGTCGGTCAGAGTGACATACATCCGTTCCTTGTCAAACCGGATGTTTTTGGCTATCGCCTTCTGCTGGTCTTGGCCCATCGCTCCTATCCTTAATATAATTATTATACCACATGAACCAATATGCTTTATTTCAGATCTAATATTAGAACTCTGAATATTTCCTTATGAGCAAAAATATTGGCTAATTTTTTTGCCTATAGGCAAAATTATAGGCATCCAAAAATCCATCATTGAGAGCGGCGTGACAATCGTCTCGGCCGATAGATTTCTCTGCGGAGTGATCTGATTCCCTTTCAGAATTGGCCAGAAAGCTGTTTCCTAAAAAATGGAGACAGAGATATATTTTCCTAATTAAGACACTAAAAAAGAAAAAAAAGAAGGTTCTCTTCCATCTTCAGTGGGTTGACGCATTTGGGAGGGAGACCGGTCTGAAG
>CAZFTV010000205.1:1481-3378 GCA_964521765.1 uncultured Eubacteriales bacterium | reverse complement strand
GAGGGCCCGGACCGCAAGAATCTCTCCAAAAAGGAACTGGAGCAGCGAGACGTTGAACTTCCTGGACAGGGAGGCGATGAGAACGCCGGCCGCCAGGCTGACGCTGCTGAAAATTCCGATGGCCGTATCTCCGTAAAGACCCGCCCGGTCTTTCAGCCAGGACAGGGCGACCGCGGCCGTCACGGCCGCAGCCAGGGCGACGGCCAGGGGCAGGGCGCCGACGGCCAGGGCCAAAGCGACGCCGGCGAACGTCACGTGCGCAAGGCCGTGGCCCAGCATGGCGTCTTTTTTCAAGACGAGAAAGACGCCCAGCAGCGCACAGGCGAGGCCGAGGAAAACGCCGGCCGCCAAGGCTCTCTGGAGAAATCCCAGGCCGAGAAGAGATTCTATGGCCATCGCTCAGCCGCGCTCCTCAATGACGATGGGAAACGAGGTGGTGGCCCCCGGAGACCATGTCCCGAAAAGCGTCCGACCGGCAGAATTCGTTGTGTGAGCCGTGATAGGTCAGGCGTTGGTTGAGGCAGGCCACTTTGTTGACATTCCTATCCACGATCCCGATATCGTGGGTGACCAGAACGATAGTGATGCCCTCCTGGCGGTTGAACCGTCCGAGCATATCGTAGAAACGCTCCTGGGTTTCAAAATCAACGCCCGTGGTCGGCTCGTCAAGAAGCAGGAGATAGGGACGATTGACCAGGGCCCGGGCGATGAACACCCGTTGCTGCTGGCCGCCCGACAGGCTCCCGATGCGCCGCGCTCTTTCCATGCCCACCAGACCCAGAGCCCGGTCCACGGCGCGCCGGCTTTCCCGACGGCCGCCGACGAGCCTCCACTCAGCTTTCCTGAAAGCCATGGCTACCGTCTCAGCCACGGAGGCGGGAAAATACGGGTCCACGTGCGTGGCCTTCTGGGGGATGTACCCGATCAGACTCCTGTCTCCGCATTCCGCCGGAGCCTTCCCTTTGATGAGTATGCGTCCCTGCCGGGGCTCGAGCAGTCCGAGGATCAGCTTCAGGAGCGTCGTCTTGCCCGAACCGTTAGGGCCCAGGACAGCCAGAAAATCCCCGGAATGGATGTTGAACGTCACCGAGTCCAGGACCGTGCGCGGCCCATAGCTGAACGAGACGTTCTGGACCGAGACGAGCGGCGGCGAGTCATTCACAGCCGAGCCCCCGGCGCAGGTTGGCCAGATTTCGGCACATGATGTCCAGGAAGGTGATCCCCGCGGCCACCTGTTCCCGGGTCGGGTTGCTGGCCGCGTCAAGCCCGAGGAGGGTCGCTCCGACCTCCCGGGCCAGGACTTCTGCCAGCTTGCGGCTTGAGTTCTCCTCGTAAAAAACCGCGGACAATCCCCTCTGCCGCATCAAAGCCACCACGCCTGCCATGTGCCGGACTGTAGGCTCGGCATCGGGGCTGAGGCCGTAAAGCGAGATCTGTTCCAAACCGTACCGGGCCGCCATGTAGCCGAAGGCCGCATGTCCGCCTAAGACAAACGTCTTAGCCCGACAGCGGCTGAGCCCCCGGCGAAACTCCTCATCCAAGCGGCGAAGGCTCTCGATGACCGCAGCGGCGTTCGTCCGGTAGGTCCCGGCGCCTTGAGGATCGAGGGCTGCCAGCTCATCTCGAATGCGGAGGACGATCACTTCGGCCGACTGAAAATCCAGCCAGACATGGGGATCGATCGCCTCCGCGTCGCCCCCCCTGTCATCCTCCCCCTCATGGCGATGATGTCCGCCCGCAACCAGTCCCGCTCCCGCTTCCAAAAAACGCCCCCGGAAGCTCTTGCGGTTTTTCAGAAAAGCCCCGGTCCATGGTTCCAGGCCGGAGCCGATGAAAACAACGAGGTCCGCCCTGGAGAGGTTGACGATATCCCGCGGTCGAAGTTGCCAGTTATGGA
>CAZFTV010000205.1:0-1456 GCA_964521765.1 uncultured Eubacteriales bacterium | reverse complement strand
GGCGGAAGAAGAAGGCGGACCTCTCCCCTCTCTCCGGCAATGGACCGCGCGAAATCGAAGAGGGGAAAAATGCTGGCCACGATGCGCACCGGCCTGTCCAGCCCGCCCAGGGGAAGCAGGCAGGCAAGCATCAGAATGAAGGCCGGTATCGTCTTTCTGGCAACCATCGGGGACATCCGATTCGTTCGCGACATCATTATAACCGATTTCCTCCGGCCGGATAAAAAAATCGTTTTTTCCTCCCGGGGAGGCGAAAAGAAGATGTGATCAGACGTTAAAGGGTTCTTGAACGATCTTTCGTTTTATGTCATATTGTTTTTCAGCGAACGCATTGTTCAGGAGGTTCATCATGTCCGGAGTCTTCGCCGGGTTGAAACCCGAAACCCTTTGGAAGCATTTCAGCCGGATTCTGGAAATCCCACATTGTTCGGGCAGCGAGAAAGCCCTGGGGGACTATGTTATCGCCGAGGCCAAGAGGCTGGGCCTCCCCTGGAAGAAGGACGAGGCGGGCAATATCGTGACTTCGAAACCCGCCTCGCCGGGCAGGGAAAAAGCCGAGACGGTCATCCTCCAGGGTCACCTGGATATGGTCTGCGAAAAGAACTCCGATGTCCGCCATGATTTCAGCCGCGATCACATTGCCGCCGAGCTGAAAGGCGACTGGATTCAGGCCAAGGGAACGACCCTGGGATCAGACAACGGCATCGGACTGGCCGCGGCCCTGTCCGCTATGGAGGATAAGTCTCTCGTCCACGGTCCCCTCGAGTTCCTGTTCACCGTCGACGAGGAAACGGGCTTGACCGGCGCCAGAAAAATCCAGCCAGGCTTTCTCAAGGGAACGCGTCTGATGAACCTGGACAGCGAAGAGCTGGGCGCGTTCACCATAGGCTGCGCCGGCGGAGCGGACACGGAAATCAAGCTTCCCCTGCGCCGACAGGCCGCCGGCAAACAGAGACGTTTCCTCCTGAAAATCCACGGCTTCCGGGGAGGGCACTCTGGCATCGACATCCATCTGGGCCGCGGAAATGCCGTGAAGCTCCTGGCCAGGCTGCTCGCCGAGCTCGAGGAGCGGACGCCTTTCCGACTGGCGGCTTTCGAGGGCGGAAACAAGCACAACGCCATCCCCCGCGAAGCCAGGGCGGAAATCCTGATTCCCGAAGCCAAGGCCGGCGCGGCGGAGTCCTGCCTGAAAGACTCCTTTGAAAAAATCAAAGTCGAATACCAGGCCGTGGAGAAAGAGGCGGGCTTCACGTTCTCCAAGGTCAAAGCCAGGGGCGGGAATTCCCTTTCCCCCTCCTCCCAGAAAGCCCTGCTCAACCTGCTGCTCGCCCTGCCTCACGGCGTCCTGGCCATGCACCCGGAAATTCCCAGGTTGGTCGAAACCTCGACCAACCTGGCCGTTGTCCGTCTGAAGCCCTCCCAGCCGCAGATCATCTGCAGCAGCCGGAGCTCGATC
>CAZFTV010000204.1:2214-3389 GCA_964521765.1 uncultured Eubacteriales bacterium | reverse complement strand
CGTGGCCGACGGAGGTGTGTGCGCCGCCGCGGATGGGCCTGAGGACGGGTGCGCTCATAGCAGCTCCACACGCACCGGTGCCGGGCCGGTCGTCTCCAGGTGCAGCCGGCGCAACACTGAGGAGGGCCGGCCCGGGCCGGCCTGAACGTCCTTCAGGGCCTGGGGGTCGATGCGCAGAAGCGCGATTTTTGCCCTGTCCCTGAGCTCCGCATCCGTCTCGGAGGCGAGTATGCTCCTCAGGACGGGCAGGGACTTGGCCGCCACGGCTTTATCCTTGGCGTAGCTCAGCTTGAAGGCGGCGTAATAGCGGCTGACCCGGCTCGGGCTCTCGAGCCGGCTTTCGACTTCCCGGAGATAGGACCGGTTTCCCCTGGCGTAGAGCTTATAGGACTGGTCGATGAGCGTCACCTCGGCTTCTTCAGCCAGGTTGGGGTTTTTGTCGCCGGACTTCAGGTAATCCTTGAACACGGCCACCGCCTCCGGCTCCCGTCCGTCCAGGCGGCTCAGGCACTTGGCCTTGTAGAACAACGCCTGGGCGGCCAGCGGGCCGGAAGGGTTTGCCCCGAGGAGAGTCTCGAGCTTCTCCAAAGCCGGCTCCCATTTCTCATCGAAGAGGAGGACTTTCGCTTCCTGGAACAGTTTTTCTTCCGGCCTGGCCTGGCCGTAGGCCGGAAGGAGGATGGCCAGAATGGTCAGCCCGGCCAGTGCAGCGGTTTTATATGCTTGAGGCTTCACTGTCCTGCAGCTCCTTTTTTACAAGATTGATCTTCAGCCACAACCGGCTGTCGTCCACTCGCTCCTGGATGCGGGCCCTGTCCTCGTCGCTGAGGTCAGGGCCGATCTGGGCCAGCTCCAGGATGAGCAGCTCGAGCTGGTTGCAGATCTCCTTGGCCTTGGCCATCTGCTGGCGCTCGAGCTGGGGGTTGATGTATTTCTTTTTCTGAAGAAGCGACGCAGCCCGCAGCTGTCCTGAGCCCTCCCTCCACGGGCCTTCGCCCCCGAGGGCGGCGGGCTGGAGGAAATCTTGGAGCAGGCTCTGGCTCCGGTCGAGGTAGCTCAGCGTTTCGCGCCGAGCGAGTTCGAGCTCAACCCGCTCCAGAAATTCGCTCGAAGCGTAGTAGCCTCCGCTCGAAGCCGTCTTGGGTGGGGCGGGCCGAAGGATCAGAAAGGCGGCC
>CAZFTV010000204.1:0-2177 GCA_964521765.1 uncultured Eubacteriales bacterium | reverse complement strand
GCACGACTCCGGCCGCCAGGCCCGCCGCCGCCGGCCGCAGGAGGAAGGGCGCGAAGAAGCGGCGGACGCCGAGCGGCGCCGGCCGGGATTCCGGGCGGTCGAACGTCTTTCGGGCTACCCTCTCCGGGAGCGCCTCCCAGTCGACGGTTTCCATGGCCTGCCGGACTTCCTCTCCGGCGGCGGCCGCTCCGTTGAGAATGCATTTCAAGTCCGCCATCTCCCTGCGGCAGTCGGGGCAATCCTCGACATGCCGCTCGAGGGAGCGGACACTCGTTCCATCCAGGTCGCCCAGAAGATAGGCGACCAACTCCTGCTTGTCTCGACCGCACGTAGTCATCGTGACACCCCCAGGTAAGGACTCAAGCGGCCCTTGAGATTCTGGACCGCCTTGAAATGAAGGGATTTGACCGTCCCCGGAGAGATGTTCAGCATCCTGGCGATTTCTTCAACCTGAAACTGGTTGTAATGGCGCATAATGAAGATCGTCCTCTGTTTGTCGGCCAGCAAGTGGATCGAGCGGGACAGTAGGTCCTTGAGATCGTGCGCCCTGCGGGCGGAGGCGCTTTCCTCGACGGGAACCTGGAGTTCATCCAGGCTGATCGTCGTTTCGAGCGTCCGGCGGCGGTAATGTTTGCGGAAATGGTCGACGCACAGGTTCTTGGCAATCTGCAGGACCCAGCCCTGAAGGCTGTGGCCTTGCTTGTAAGTGCCGATCTTCTGGAGAAGCCTCATGAATGTCTCCTGGACGATGTCCATGGCGTCTTCCCGGTTGCCGAAGAAGGCGAAGGCGTCCTGGAACACCTTCTGCTGGAAAGCCCGAACGAGCGCCTTGAAGGCTTCCCTGTCTCCGGCTTGAATGCTCTGGATGAGAAGGTCCGCTTCTTCGGCGTCCCAGGACGGCTCCCGCTCTTCCATCACCTCGTCCAGATCAAAACACGGTTTTCCTCGTCCTCGACCTCGATGAGCAGCCCCGGGCCGAACCGGTCCAGGTCCCGGAGCTCGCGCAAGAGGAGGCCGTACTTCCGCCCGAAATCGAAATCGTTCTTATCCTCGGCGACGTTCTCGCCCAGGGAAAGAGCGGTCTTGAACAGGGCCATGGACATCCGGAGCTCGACCAGTTCGCGGTCCGGCAGGCTGTAAACCAGGACGCAGATTTCTCGGGGTCGGCCGCGGCGGCCGGGGGACCCGCAATCTCCCGCGAGGCTCGGCTGAAACGCGCTTCGGCGTCCCGGCAATCCTCGACAACATGGATTCGGAAGCAGGCGGCGGCCGACAGGGCCAGAAGCGCAAGTCCCGCCGCCTTGATGGGCAATCTGACGGTGCTCATTTTGACCTCAATATCCGGGTTCAAAAGACATTACGGAGGATTCGGCCTAAAGGTTCACCCGGATGAAGAGTACGGACGACCGCCCCCTGTCCCCCGTCGGAGGGCCGTGCTTGATTCCCAGGAAACCCCCGCTCAGCAGGCCGGGCGGGAGCGGCTCAAGACGGAGAGGAGGAGTTGAATTCAGTAGCGGGAAAAGGGCTTCCTGTCTCCCTGGGGCCTTTCGGCCCGGGGCTTGGCTTCGTTCACGATCAACCGGCGTCCTTCGAACTCCGTGCCGTTGAGCCTGTTCCTGGCTTCGGCGGCGTTCTCGGACGTGGCCATCTCCACAAATCCGAAACCGCGTCCCTTGAGGATGTTGACGGACGTGACTTCGCCGTACTGGGTGAAGAGCTCCTTCAGCTTGTCCTCGTCGGTTTTGTAGTTCAGGTTGCCCACGTACAGTTTTCTCGAAGAATCCATAAAAGTGACCTCCTCACTCTTTCCGTTCGCCTCGAACCCGGAAGGGGTTCCGGCATCCAAAAAGAACGATGATATTTTTTCACAAGGACCGGGCAAAATCAAGCCTCCCGGACCTCCCCAGGTTGGCCGATAGACGAGCATCCTACTCGTGTGAAAAGAATTCCAAAGACACGCTTTGGCAACGGACAATGAAGCAGAGACCAGGGGGAGGGCTTCGGCCCCTCCGCGCACGGGGATCGGCCGGAAGCCGGCGGCATTTCATCGGCCGCGCTTTTTTGTTATAGTTCAACATTGCGCCGCGGAGGAGCCCATGAAGCGAAGCCGGTACATCCTTGTCATCATCCTGGTCTTTGTCGTCCTGGGGGTCGTCACCCTGGCCAGCATCTTCTTC
>CAZFTV010000203.1:3171-3404 GCA_964521765.1 uncultured Eubacteriales bacterium | reverse complement strand
ATTTAAAGAAGGCGGGGTGGTGTCTCCGTCTTATCGGGGAACGTCCGGCGCGCGCCGGGAGGAACGCTCCTCCTTGTCGTGCTCAGGAGCGTCGGCCTTCCTCAGCACGGCGGCGGGATAGCTTTCCCAGATATCCCGCCTGAGGACATCGTATTCGATTCCCATGATTTGAATTCTCTTTCTCTCGGGAGGCACAGGTTCGCCCAGCAGGATCACCTCATCCAGGGATTGCA
>CAZFTV010000203.1:0-3161 GCA_964521765.1 uncultured Eubacteriales bacterium | reverse complement strand
CGACGTACGGCCGATAGCGCTCCTTGCCGTTGACCGGAGCCAGGATGATTTTTTCCCGGGTCAGGAAGGTGAGTTTATAAGCCGTCCAATAATCGGCGTATCCTCCCTTGATATTTTCGCTGGCTAGATCTTGGGCCATCAGCTCATGCCAGGACGGGGACCGGTGAGTTTTCCAGACGAGGATGTTGGCCCACAGGGAGTTGGCCAGGAAGCCGGCCAGGAGGGCCCAACTCAAGAAATTGTTTTTTTTCGCGATGAATTTGAGACCCAGGGCCAGCCCGACCGGCAGGCAGAAAAAGAGGGGCACGAAAAAACGCGTCGTGTTCGGGTCGCCGAGACGCGTACCGGCGAGCCCGAAGGCCCAGGTCGTGAAACAGAGCGCCAGGAGAGGATAGTAAGGTTTGACGGGCGTCCCCTCGCGGAATCTCTTCCGCGTCTGGACCCATAACAGCCCCCCCAGGATGACGAAGGCGGCGACGACCGCAGCCATGGACAACTCCCGCAGCACGGGAACGCTGCTTGCGCCCGCCATCCTGGCCGTCATCTCCGGAACGGCCATGAACAGGTTCTTGACGATTTCCGGCAAGGCCGCCAGGCCGCCCGGCGAAGAGGGCGAGAGGCCCGTCGCATATCCCGCCAGCGCCGGGGAAAATCCGGCCAAAAATCCGAGGGCCAGGAACCGGGCTCCGAGATCGGCCCGGAGCCTTCGCCAAAGAGGCAAGGCTTTTCGATAATGCGCGGCTGCGAAGACCAGCAGGGCGAGCAGGACGCTGGTCTTGAAAATCGGCCACAGGTAGAGCTTGACCCTGAGCCGGCCGAGGCTCCAGAACCAGTTGCCGCGAATCCACAGAAAACAAGCCAGCGCCAGGTTGGCGAGGTTGTAGAAGTTGATGACGACGAAGAAGGATTTCGCGAGACGCGGCAGCGGCGCGCGGCGGAGCAAGACGACGTCATTCCATAGCCGCGGGAGGCTGAAGGCCGCCAGTTTTGCCCTCATCCTCTCCCGGTCCTGGGGGCCCTTCCGCAGCGCGATCACGGCCAGGGCGATCGCCGCCCAGAAGACAAGGATCAAGCGAAAGTAGTACCAGGAGAATCCGGCCGCGAGACCCGAGAGGAAAAACAGCGTTTTGCCGCGTTCGCCCCGGCGAAACCGGTCGAACAAGGCAAGGTGGACGACGCCGAAAAACAGGATGAAGGTGTAGTTGTAAACGGAATGCGTAGCCTGGAAAAAAGCGGGAGGGGCCAGGGCGAGGATGAGCGTCGAGACATGAGCGCTCCGCGCGTCGAGGACGCGGCGGGCGTAGCGATGAAAAAGCCAGAGGGTCAGGAGGGAGAAGATAAAGGGAATCCAATGGCTGACGGCCGGGGTCGCCCCGAAGACCTTGAACAAGGGGGCGAGGAGCATAGGGTCCAGGGCTCCGTAGTAGGCTTCTCCCCAGTATTAGACGGAAAATTCGCCGCGGAGAAAATGACGGGCCATGAGGCCCAGGACAGCGGTGTCCGAGCTGAAAAAAAGGTCCCAGAAAATGAGATAGGGAAGGCGCACGAGAGCGGCCAGGCCGAGAATGAGGAAAGACGGGCCTTCGCTCGCGAGCCACTTTGAACTTAGCGGCATATGGAAAAGTCACCTAGACGCTTGCTGGCGACCTATCTTCGAGGTCGAAGGAGACTCGCGATGGGTCGTTCGGGTCGTAGTTTATGCGCACGACGGCCCCCGGCTGGAACCGGGGAATCTCCAGGCGCGAGATCGGCATCCTTGTTTTCGCCCGGTATGGCGCCTTGCCCTCGGGCCGAACCTCCAACATGAAGTCCACGACAGGGTCGTTGTTCAGCGTCATGCCGGTATCGCGGATTTGCAGGATCGTCGCTTCCGCCGGCAGGCCGGTCTTTTCCAGTTCGCGCGCCTGACTGATTCCGGTAGACCTGTAAATCGCTGAACAGCCAAGCATGAGAGAGAGCAGGACAAGGCACGCCGCAATTTTTCCAATTTTCATCCTTTCCCTCTCATCCATCCGACTCCGTATCCGAATTCATAGGTAGAGCCTGCTGTGGGTCTTGTAGCATAAATCGTGGCCCGGGGCCCGTCAAGTCAGCAGGGCTTTGATTTATTTGCTTGCGAAATGTGCAATTCCCCCTTGACAAACGCCCTGGGGGAGCGTATCTTGTCAATGGTGAACAAAATGGTGAACAAGCCAAACCCGGAATTGACCAAGAGGCAGAGGCGCGTCCTCCAGGCCGTGGAGGCCTTCATCCTGGGCCACGGCTACGCCCCGACCATCCGCCGCCTGGGCGAGGAGCTGGGCATTACCAGCCCCTCGGCCGTGTTCAAGCACGTCCGGAGCCTCGAGTGCAAGGGCTACCTGAGCCGCAGGGAGGGCGATCTCAGCCTGGCCGGCCGGCCCGCGCCCGCGGCGGGTCAGGTCCGCGTGCCGCTCCTCGGCCCGGTCCCGGCCGGCTGGCCGCGCGAGGCCTTCGACCTCCCGGGCGAGGCCGTGGACGTCCCGGAGTGGATGGTCGGCCGGCGGGCGTCGAACGTCTTCTGCATCCGCGTCGAGGGCAAGTCCATGATCGACGCCCACATCGACGACGGCGACCGCGTGGTCATCGAGCGCACGGACACGGCCGCCTCGGGGGAGATGGTCGTGGCCCGCCTCGACGACGGCTCGGTCACCCTCAAGCGCTTGCGGCGCGAGAACGGCCGCATCCTGCTCGTGCCCGAGAACCCGGAGTTCGCCCCCCTCGAGGTCCGCGAGCTGCGGGTGCTCGGCCGGGTGATCGGCGTCTTGAGAAAGTATTGAAAGGGGGACGCGTCCCCCACAACCCGTTTTGTTCCGTGCGCTCCGGCGCCAACGCCGCGCCCCTCCCGCCTTCCCGTCGGGAGCGGGCGCGGCACCCTTTCTAAAGAGAAGGAAGAGAGAATGCGAGGGACACGATCCCCTTTCAAGGGAAATGATGTCGTGTCCCGGGGAAAACCATGAACGCCCGACGCCGACGATTCATCGTCCACATCGACATCGACGCCTTCTTCGCCGCCGTGGAGACGCTCCTCGACCCGACGCTCAAGGGCAAGCCGGTCATCGTCGGCGGCCTGCCCCACGAGCGGGGCGTGGCCTCGACCTGCAACTACGAGGCCCGCCGCTACGGCGTCCACTCCGGCATGC
>CAZFTV010000202.1:968-3408 GCA_964521765.1 uncultured Eubacteriales bacterium | reverse complement strand
CGAAGAGAACGGATCCGCCTTGCACCGGGAAGAGCGCAAAGTTGAGGCGAGTGCGTGATGGTTGGTCGGTTGGACGAAGTCTTGTTCTCGGGCGCCGGCGATTATCTCCTCATCCTGGCCAGCGGCGCGCTGGGCATCGCCGTCTCCGACACGCTCTACCTGTTCAGCCTCAATGTCCTCGGCGCCAGTCCGGCCTCGGTGGTTGCCGCGCTTTACAGCCCCTTTGTCATCGTCCTCTCCCTGACCCTCCTGGCGGAGCGGCTGAGCCTCGGACAGGCGGCCGGCGTGATGCTGATCCTGGCCGCAGTCCTCATCATCAGTTATCACAAGAGCGAGCAGCGCCTGCCCAAAAAAAAGCTCTGGTCGGGAATCGCCCTGGGCGTCCTGGCCCAGTTGTTCACGGCCCTGAGCATCGTCCTGATCAAACGGCGGCTGGAGGGCCTCCCCCTTCTGTGGGCGACCAACATCCGCATCGCGGGAGGCCTCATTTTCCTGGCGCCCGTGATCCTCCTCCATCCGCGGCGCCGCGGCTTTCTTCAGCCCCTCCTCCAGCGGTCGAACTGGAAAGCCATGGCTCCGGCCGCCGTACTGGGCACCTGTCTCAGCATTCTGTTCTGGATGGGGGGAATGAAATACGCTCAGGCTTCCGTGGCCTCCGCCCTCAACCAGCTGAGTCTCGTTTTCATATTCCTCCTGGCCGTGATCTTCCTCCGGGAGAAACCCGCGCCGTTGAAGATTATAGCCGTCGTCATGGCCGCCGCGGGCGCCATCCTGGCCTCGTCGCTATAGAGGCAGGCCGCAAAGCGGGGCGGTTCCCCTCCGCCCTCACTCGTTCCAGGCTTCGAACACAGCCTCGACGTTTTCGGGCCGGGCGCCCGGCCCGAATTCGCACTGAGCGATCGCCCCCCCCTCCCTCCAGACCGCCCGCCGCACGCTTCGCACGGCTTCGCGGACCTCTTCGACGCTCCCCGACGGCAGCAGCCCCTGCCGGTCCATCTCCCCCCAGAAGGTCAGGCGCCCGGCGAAACGACGTCCGAGCTCCTCGATGTCCATGCAGAAAAGCTGGCTGTTCAGGGCGTCCACGCCGACCTCGACCAAGTCCTCGAGGATGTCGAGGATGTACCCGTCGGAGTGCATGAAGAGAAATTTGCCGCGACGCCGGGCGATCGCGGCGTAATCCCGGTAGAGGGGCTTGAAGATCCTGCGCCACAGCGCGGGCGAGACGAGGAGCGAGCGCTGTCCGCCCCAGTCGTCCATGATCTGAAGGCCGTCCACGCCGGTCGAGGCCCAGAGATCGAGCTCCCGCTTGTAGAAATCGTGCATCCGTTCCAGAAGACGGAAGAACTCCCCGGGCGGCGAGGCCAGGTCGAGGAACAGGCTTTCCGGGCCTCGGATGAATTGAAGCTGCTCGAACGGCCGAACCCGGGTGGGCGCCAGGACGAACCTGTCCGTGCCGGAGACGAATGCCTCCGCACGCTCGATATCGACGCTCAACCTTCTCTCGGGAAGCCGGACGCGCGACGCGTCGCTCCACCGTTCCACAAGAGGCCTTTTGACCTGGCCGATGATCCCCGGCTCGACGTTCTCGAAGACGCATCCCCATTCGTCGACGTAGGTCCCGGGGGCGTATTCATCGCCCGACGCGGACGGGGGGTCCCGAAAAAAAGCGGGGCAGGACACGATATCGTCCGGGAAACGCCGCTTAAGGCGCTCGACCTCCCGGGGATAGCGCGCCTCGGCCCAGGGAAGAAGCCAGAGCTGGCGGGGGACGCGGTCCGGGGACCGGAAGGTAAGCGTCCGTCGCACGCGCTCCCGGGAGTCCATTCTTCCCCGCCCTAGAAGGCCTCGCCGGCCGTGAAATAAAAGCCCGAAGTCCCCTTGCCCCAGGCGAAATCGAGCCTCAGGTTCGTCCCCTCGCGCGGAGCGACCTTGAAGCGGATTCCGAATCCCGCCGAATATTTCACGTCCCGGAGTCCGAATCGGCCCGGGCTTTCGGCGACATGGCCCAGGCCGGCAAACCCGACCAGCCCGAATCTCCACCATACGGGGAGCCTGTATTCCGCCTGGAGGACGAGGAGCTGTTTGTCCCTGAAGCGGCCGGAATAATATCCGCGCATGATGCTGTCGCCGCCGAGCTTGGGATGGCTCATGAAGGGCGGATCCCCCATGACGGCCTGATAGAGAGCCTGGAGCGCCAGGACGTGGGAAGGAAACAGGGAGACGTATTGCCTCAAGTCCAGTTTGAGCGAGGTGTAGCTGAAACCGCTCCCCAGCAACTTGAGGTTCAGAACGGTCGAGAGCTGCCAGGACCTGCCCCGCCCGGGAAAAAAGATATTGTCCCGGGTGTCCCAGTTGATGATGAATCCCGCGCCGGAACTCGTCCCGCCCGCGGCCCCGGGCTCGATCTGTGGCTCTTCCCCCAGTGGGGCGGCGACGAGAG
>CAZFTV010000202.1:0-958 GCA_964521765.1 uncultured Eubacteriales bacterium | reverse complement strand
CGCCCGCGGCCCCGGGCTCGACCTCCGTGTCCAGCAGCCCCCCCGGCTCGGATTTGAGAATTTTGTAGCTCTCGAGCTGGTAGAGCAGGCCGGCATAGAGATTTCGGGCGGGCCAGACCTTTCTTTGAAAAGAAATCTCCAGGGCCAAGGTCCGGGGCGTGAAGTCCTCTTCCCTTTCCTCGGGCGTGTCGTTTCCCAAACCCCAGGTCTTTTCCGGATATCTCATGAAAATGAATTTTCCCTTAAGCAGGAATTTTTCGTCGCGGAAATAGGCCTCGGGCTCCCACTGCGTCGAGAACTGCTTGAGCTGGGTATAGACGGCGTAGAAATAGAGCGAGGACGGCCTGGCCTCCGGCTTGCTCCCCGCCGGCCTGTAGGTCAGAAGGCCTCCTACCCCGCCTCCCCATTTGGTCTCCGGCATGTTGAACAAAACCGGAAGGACAACGGCCCCGACCTTGGCCTTTTCCGACCGATCTTCCCCCTCCAACGTCTCGTTCATTCCCGCTGTCAGCGCAGCGGCTAAGGTTAAGAACAGGGCCGGCGCGAGCATAAAAATCCTTTTTCTCACGGCCATGACGCTCTCCTTCCCCGAGAATGCGCTTACTATAGCAAATACCAAGGCCGCGCCTCAATGTCACGCAGCGGACCGGATCAGCGCTTCAGCCTGGAGACGCAAAAGCCTGTTCAAGCCCTGGAGCATGGTTTTCGCTGGAATAGCCGCGGCCTGAACGCCATGTCGTTTTCAGGGTGAATGAATCAGGTTATCATTTAAATTATAAATCGTAAGTTATTTCGCAAATCTGGCATGTCTTTTGCACATCTCTAGCCTGATCTATTCACGAGTCGAGGCGGCTGCAGATGCAAGGCGCGGAGGGTGAAGCTGTACTCCCGGTACAGCGAGCCTTTCGCAACGCAGCAGATGCGGCCGGATCGGCTCGCCCGAAGGGGAAAAATGCCG
>CAZFTV010000201.1:1292-3414 GCA_964521765.1 uncultured Eubacteriales bacterium | reverse complement strand
GAGGGCGACATCCTGCGCTACGTCTTCTTCCACAGCCTCGCCCTGGCCTCCCTGGTGGGCCTGCTCGTATCGCTCCAGGCCTATGTCTTCCCCTTCACCCGGCTGGTCGTTCCCTGAATACAAGCCGACCCCCGGCGCCGGGCCTCCGACGGCTTGCGCTGGACGGAGCTTTCATCTATCATCCTCATCTCAAATAAGAAAGCGAGCAAGAGAGATGGTTTCCGCCGCGGAAAAATGGGTCGAGGAGCAGGCCCGCCTGGCCCAGCCGTCGCGCATCGTCTGGTGCGACGGTTCGGAGGGAGAGGCTCAACGCCTCATCGAAATCGGCTGCGAGGAAGAACAGCTCAACGGCCCTGTCTTCCTCAAGCTCAACCACCAGGCCTGGCCCACGGCCTACCTCCACCGCAGCCACCCCACGGACGTGGCCCGCACCGAGCACCTGACCTTCGTCAACCACTCGACGCGGGAGGCCTCCGGTCCGAACAACAACTGGATGGACGTCAAGAAGGCCAAGGCGCTCATGGCCCGGCTGTCCGAGGGCTGCATGCGGGGACGGTCGATGTACGTCCTGCCTTACATGATGGGCCATCCCGACTCCCCCTACGCCAAGGCCTGCCTGATGTTCACCGACTCGACCTACGTCGCGGTCAGCATGCGTATCATGACCCGCATGGGCCGCGTCGTCCTGGAGAAACTCCGCAACCGCGATGACTTCATCAAGGGCTTCCACTCCGTGGGCGACCTAAGCCCCGAGCGCCGCTACATCATGCATTTCCCCGAGGAGAGCCTGGTGTGGAGCGTGGGTTCGGGCTACGGGGGGAACGCCCTGCTGGGCAAGAAGTGCGTCTCCCTGCGCATCGCCTCCTACCTCGGCTACCGGCAAGGCTGGCTGGCCGAGCACATGGTCATCATGGGCATCGAGGACGTCCGGGGCAACGTGACCTACATCACCGCCGCCCTGCCCAGCGCCTGCGGCAAGACGAACCTGGCCATGATGGAGTCGGCCCTGCCCGGCTACCGCATCTGGACCCTGGGCGACGACATCGCCTGGCTCAACATCGGGCCCGACGGCCGGCTGTGGGCCATCAATCCCGAGGCCGGCTATTTCGGCGTGGCGCCCGGGACGTCGATGCAGACCAACCCCAACATGATGCGGACGCTCCGGCGCGGAGCGTTCTTCCCCACCCTGTTCACCAACGTCGGCCTCAACACGGAGACGAACGAGCCGTGGTGGGAGGGCCTGGACGGCGATCCGCCACAACTGGCGCGCGACTGGCAGGGCCGACCCTGGCCCGACGGCCAGGGAGCCTCCAAGGCCGCCCATCCCAACTCGCGCTTCACCGTGGCCACGATCAACACCCCCGGCCTGTCGAAAGAGTACGACAACCCGCAGGGCGTTCCCATCTCGGCCATGATCTTCGGCGGCCGCCGGGCGCATCTCATCCCCCTCGTCGTGGAGAGCCTGAGCTGGGCCAACGGCGTCTTCCTCGGCGCGCGCATGGGATCGGAGACGACCGCCGCCGCGGCCGGCCAAGTGGGCGTCGTGCGGCGCGACCCCATGGCCATGCTGCCCTTCACCGGCTACAACATGGGCGACTACTTCCGCCACTGGCTGAACATGGGGAACCGCCTGACCCGGCCGCCGAAAATCTTCTCGGTCAACTGGTTCCGCCTGGACGAGCGGGGCAAGTTTCTCTGGCCGGGGTTCGGCGACAACATGCGCGTCCTGAAGTGGATCGTGGACAGGGTCCAGGGAAATGCGGGAGCCAGGGAAACGCCCGCCGGCCTCGTGCCCAAGCTCGAGGACTTCGACCTTTACGGGCTCGACATCCCCCGCGAGCGGCTGGCCAAGCTGTTTGAAGTCGACATGAAAAGCTGGCGCGGCGAATACGGCAGCCGTATGCCCCGCGAGATCTGGGCCGAGTACGAGGCCCTCGAGCGGCAGACGAGATAAGCCGGACCGCGTCGTGTTCTAATCCCCATCCCGGCCATGGCCGCGCGCCAGTCAGGCTCGGGGCGGCGTCAATAGAGCTCGGCCCCGGACGGGTGAAGCCGTCCGGCCGAGAACGCTAAAAGGACGCTTTTCAGGCGCCCTGACGCGCCCTCTCCTTTCGACCAGAAG
>CAZFTV010000201.1:0-1204 GCA_964521765.1 uncultured Eubacteriales bacterium | reverse complement strand
TTTTATGCCTACGCGAGCCAGTCCGCGGCCACCCCGGCCGGAGACCTTGACCCGCGACCGCCGGCCGCCGGGAACAAGATCCCCTAAGCGCAGGTAAGCCGATTCCTCCGGGTCGCGGCCCGGACGCCACGCGTCCTGAAGAATGCGGATGGTCTCGCCGTTCGGCCCTTCCATAACGAGCAGCGTGTTGTCGGGCCAGATGCCGTCCATGTTTTCGAACACAAATCCGGACGGCTTGAGGACTCGGAGCCCCAATCCGGGATTGATGTAGAGGTTCTCCTCGACCGCATACAACGGCGCGGCCGGGTCGACGACGGCCGTCCGGCCATCGAGCGCGTAGCTCAGGACGGTTACCTGGAGATTGCCCAGAAGCCCTTGTCCGCCCGAGAGAAGCTCCCCCAACCCGTCGTTGAGCGAAGAGCGGACCAGGGCGAAGCGGGCGGCATCGGCCGGGCCCGGGCCGTTGACCGCGGCGTCGAGGCCGACCCAGGCGCCGCCGAGGCGCGCCTCGACCCAGGCGTGCCCGCCCCAGACGCCGTTGAGATAGACGTATCCCGTCAGGATCCGCGAGGGGATCCCTGTCGCCCGGAGCATGGCCGCCAGCAGGACGGCATGCTCCGCGCATGTCCCCCTGGCGTTCCGAATGACCTCCCGCGAAGGGGCGAAGGCGATGCCCGCGTCGAATTTCATCCGGCCGGTGACCCAATTCTCAAGGCGCAGGGCTTTGCCGAGAGCGTCTCCGAGCTCCTCCGGCCCCGGCCTTCCCAAGGCTTCCTGGACGGCCTTAAGCAAGACTTCATCCTGCGTATCGAGGTACTGGTTCGACCGGAGAAACTCGTCAAGGTCCGCGGGGTCTTGGCCCGCCGGCGGCTCCTCGACGGAAGCTTGCGGTGCGGGCGAGGAACGCTCGACTTTGAGGATAAGATGATCCGCCGTCTTTGCCAAAACGGTCTGGCCCGGACCGCTGAGATCGGTCCAATCGCTCCCCAGGGCCGGATTCCTCCGCTCCAGACGAAGCGTCACGGCGTCGATTGAGCGGGCCTGGGGCAGGCGGATGTTCGACCTCGCCAGAGCCTGCTCGAAGGGCAGCACGGCGGCGTCCACCGGAGCGGAGAGGGACAGGGCATCCTCCCGGGTCGTAAGGCGTGTGGTCATCTCGCCGAAGGGAGACGCGTCGGAGGAAAAGAGCGTCCGGCCGGAGCGG
>CAZFTV010000200.1:2019-3473 GCA_964521765.1 uncultured Eubacteriales bacterium | reverse complement strand
GCCGATGACAATGGGCGCGCTGATTTTTCCCTTGCGCACCAGGTGATTGATGACTCGGCCGAAGCGCGCCCGCTCTCCGTATCCCAGCCAGCAGATGCGCGAGGGCAATCCCTGGAACTGGACCTGCTTCCGGGCTTTGCGTATCCATCGCGCCAGGGCCTCGTCCTCAGGAAATTCCCTGAGCACGGCCTCGTCGGTGGCGTAGATGTCCTGCGGACGCCCCGCGAGGGCCGCCCAGCGAAAAGGGCCCTTGCCCAGGCAGAAGAGCGGCCGGATGTATTCCGGGACGAACCCCGGGATGTCGAAGGCGTCGGCGACACCGGCCTTCTGCGCTTGGCCGCGGATGTTGTTTCCGTAGTCGAAAGCCCGCGCGCCCTTTTTCCGGAGGTCGAGCATGGCCCGCACATGGACGGCCATGGCCGCGTAAGCCCGCAGCTTGTATTCCTCCGGGTCGGACGCCCGCAGCTTGAGCGCGTCCCCGTAGCTCAGGCCGTTGGGCACGTAGCCGTTGAGTTCGTCGTGGGCCGAGGTCTGGTCGGTCAGCACATCGGGCGTCACGCCGCGCCTGACGAGCTCGGGCAACACGTCGGCGGCGTTGCCCAGCAGCCCGACCGAGAGAGCCTCTCCCCTGCCCCTGGCCGCCAGGGCGAGCTTGAGCGCCTCATCCAGGCCGCTCACGGCCTTGTCCAGGTAACGCGTCTCGAGCCGCCGCTTGATGCGCGCCGGGTCGACCTCGACCACCAACGCCGTTCCCTCGTTCATCGTCACGGCCAGGGGCTGGGCGCCGCCCATGCCCCCCAGCCCGGCGGTGACGGTCAGCGTGCCCTTCAGTGTCCCGCCGAAGTGCACCCGCGCCGCGGCGGCCAGCGTTTCATACGTTCCCTGCAGAATGCCCTGCGTGCCGATGTAGATCCAGGAGCCGGCCGTCATCTGGCCGTACATGGTCAGCCCCTTGGCCTCGAGCCTGCGGAACTCGTCCCAGGTGGCCCATTGAGGGACGACCATCGCGTTTGAAATCACGACCCGCGGGGCCTCGGGGTGGGTCTTGAACACGGCCACGGGCTTGCCTGATTGCACCGCCAGCGTCTCGTCGTTCTCAAGCTTCTTGAGCGTCCTGACGAGGGCGTCGAAGCACTCCCAGTTCCGGGCGGCCTTTCCCGTGCCGCCATAAACGATTAGCTCCCGGGGCTTCTCGGCGACGTCCGGGTCGAGGTTGTTCATGAGCATGCGCAGCGCGCCCTCCTGGGCCCAGCCCTTGGTATGAAGCGTCGTCCCGCGCGGGGCTCGCACCGTCCTTGCTCCACGTTGTGCTTTCATGTCCGCCTCCCTTGCCCGGCCATATCGTATCATAACGGACGTTATCCCAACCCTCTCCCAAGTCGACATGACCCAATGTCGATTTTTTCGGAGCGCGGCGGCGCGTCGCCGCATTTAAAGCGGCATCATGACGCCGC
>CAZFTV010000200.1:373-2009 GCA_964521765.1 uncultured Eubacteriales bacterium | reverse complement strand
AGCAAACCGCCGGCTAAACCGGGGACACGATACCCGGAGGCATCCACCGGGCGCTGACGGCCCGCGGCAGGCCCTGCAGGTCGGAATGACACGCCACATCCCGCCACCGGCCGTCGAACAGGGCCGGGACGGCCTCTCCCTGCCCGGAACCGATCTCCAGGACGAGCCATCCGCCGGGTTTGAGAAAACCGGGGCTTTCCCCGATGATGCGGCGGACGGCTTCCAAGCCCGTATCCCCGGGAACGAACGCCCGGCGCGGCTCGAAATCACGGATTCCGGCCTCGAGTCTCTCCCACTCGTCCTCGGCAACATAAGGAGGGTTGGAGACGATAACGTCAAAACGGGGTTGGGGCTTCATCCGGGACAGAGCGGAAAAAAAGGCGGACCGGATGAACGTCAGTCTCCGCCCGCCCCGCCGCCCCGCGCTTTCCGGCGCCAGGCGGCCGGCGTTGAGCCGCGCGACGCGGAGCGCCGTTCGCGAAACGTCCACGGCCGTAATCCGCGCGCCGGGCAGCTCCGAGGCCAGGGCCAGGGCGACGCAGCCCGAGCCCGTGCCCAGGTCGAGGATGGCGGGCTCGGCCCGAGACATCCTGTCCAAAACGAGTTCGACCAACAACTCTGTTTCCGGGCGGGGGATGAAAACGCCCGGCCTGATCCGAAGAGGCAGGGACCAAAACTCCTTCCTTCCGGTGACGTAGGCCAACGGCTCCCCGTTTTTCCGGCGCCGCACCCACTTCCGGAAACGCGCCTCCAGCCGTCGGCCGGAGGGACGCCCCGGCTCCCGCGCGTAATCCAGCTCCGAAAGCCGGGCAGCGCCGAGCAGTAGCGCCCGCGCCTCAAGGGCGGACGCCTCGCCCGGTTTCAGGCCGGAGAGTCCCTCCCTATACAGCTCTTCGAGCGTCATGGGTCGAAGCCTGGGAAAAGAGCGTCAACTTCTCGATGAGCTCGGCGAGTTCACCATCCAGGATGCCCTGCAGGTTGTGCAGGCTTTGCCCCAGGCGGTGGTCGGTGACACGGGACTGGGGGAAATTGTAGGTCCGGATCTTCTCGCTCCGATCGCCCGTCCCCACCTGGGAGCGGCGGTCGCTCGAGATCCGGCTGTGCTGTTCCTGCTCGGCAATGTCCATGAGGCGGGAGCGGAGGATGCGCAAAGCCTTTTCCTTGTTGCGGTGTTGGGACTTTTCGTCCTGGCAGGAAACGACCAAGCCCGACGGCCTGTGCGTCACGCGGATGGCGGTGTAATTGCGGTTGACGTTCTGCCCGCCCGGCCCCGAGGCGCCGAAGTCCTCGATCCTCAGGTCCTTGGGGTCGATCTTGACGTCCAGCTCGTCGGCCTCGGGCAGCACGGCCACGGTGGCCGTCGAGGTGTGGATGCGTCCGCTGGCCTCGGTCTTGGGCACGCGCTGCACGCGGTGGACACCGCTCTCGAACTTGAGACGGGAGAACACCTTCTTGCCTCGGATGTTCAGCACGGCCTCCTTGATGCCTCCCACGGGAGACAGGCTCGTGCCCAGCACCTCCACCTTCCAGCCCTGGGATTCGGCAAAGCGGGCGTACATCCGGAACAGGTCCTGGGCGAAGAGCGAGGACTCGTCCCCGCCCGCCCCGGCCCGGATCTCGAGGATGACGTCCTTCT
>CAZFTV010000200.1:0-356 GCA_964521765.1 uncultured Eubacteriales bacterium | reverse complement strand
ATGAGCAGCGCCTTGATTTCGTCCTCCAGGCGGTCCAGCCGCCGCCGGAGCTCGGCGCGCTCGGTCTCGGCCAGCTTCCTGAATTCGAGGTCGGCCCGGGCGTCGGCCAGGATGTCCTCGGACTGCTTGAGCTCTTCGAGGGCGCGCTGCCGGTCCTCATAGGCCCGGACGAGCGGCTCGAGCTCGGCCTTTTCCTTGGTCAGCTCCCTGAGCCTCTGGGGGTTGGCCAGGACGGCCGGCTCGGTCAGGGATTCGAGCAGAAGGCGGTATCGTTCCTGGAGGCCTTCAAGCTCTTGAAACATGACGCCTAAGTCTTGGGCGTGCCATATTTTTTGCGGAATTTCTCCACGCGCCCG
>CAZFTV010000199.1:0-3473 GCA_964521765.1 uncultured Eubacteriales bacterium | reverse complement strand
TCCACGACCTGATCATCCATCCCCGGGACAACATCATCGTCATCGCCACGCACGGCCGCGGCATGTGGGCCCTGGACGCGAACCGGGTCAACGACAAGGACAAGCGCCGGCGGAGGTTCTGGGAGGACTGATCAAATCATCCTCCGCTATGCTGGCTTCGGGGTGAATCCGGCGCCTTGAGCCTCGGACTATCGCCTGGAGCGTTCAGGCCGGCCACCCTCCCGAAGGCGCCAAACCGTAAGGAATGGGAGAGGGCCTGGTTGACTTCGAATCGAGCCGGCGATAGCATGGGCTCAACTCGTTGGCAGAGACATCGCCAAGGGAGGAAATGATGAAACGCCATTCGATCTCGGCGATTGTTCTTGTCCTGTCTCTTCTGACAAGCCTGGCGGGTCCCGCAAGAGGTGCCGCGGGCCGATGGGATTTTCGGCTCAAGCTCTCCGCGGGGACGGGCCGGCTGACGAACGGCGGGGGAGATCTGGAGACGCTTCGCCGGGACTGGCAAGACAATTCCAAGGAGTGGGAGGACAACTCCTATGAGTCCTCGACCTTCGACTGGAAGCGGGCCTCATGTCTCTCCGACTTGCGGCTCGAGCTTCTGCTCGCCTCGGGGCGCCACCTTGGATTTTCTCTCGGCTTAGGCGCCCTGGCCTTCTCGAGCGGGGGAGACATTACGTACACTTATGACGTTACCGATTCAGGATGGTGGAAATTCACCGTCGACGAAGATAGGACCTATAACCATAAATTCAAGGTGAGAGCCATTCCCCTCGAGCTCAACGCCTACTTCTTCCTGCCCCTGGGCGGGAGGTCCTCTCTGTATGCTTATGCCGGCCCCGGATTGGTCCTCGGCATGCTCGATCACGAATATGAGTATTTCAAGACTATTATCTACACCGAGGACCATTATTATGAGGAAAATAAGGATTACGCCCGGGAGTCGGAACTTCGGGTTCGGGTGACGGAAGATGCCCGCGGCAGCGCGCTCGGACTTCAGGGCGGAATAGGATGGGAGCTCCGCCTTTCCTCCCTTGTGTCTGTTGGAATCGAGTCCTCCCTCAGGCTGGCGAACATTATAAACTGGAGGGGAACCGGCCGGACCGCCTATGAGTCGTCGGAGAGAATCTATCGCGAAGCAGAGGGATGGGGGCCGACGACGACCGAAAGCGCGACGGAGCATCACGAGGGACGGCTGTGGTTTTTCACCGCTTGGGATCCGTTTGATCCGTATGCCTGGGACATTCTTTCCGGAATGTTCATCCGGACCGACGAGCCGCAGGGCTGGACCTATGAAGATGTCCGTGGCGCGGGGATCAACCTCAGCGCCTTCAGAATCTGTTTCATCCTTCAGTTTCATCTCTAAGGGGCCGTCTCTTTTCAGCCTTGGGAAAAACATTTCGACTCGGATATCTCTTCCGCTTGAGCCCTGCCGCCGGGTTCGGCCGGGAGTCCATTCTCGACGCTGAGCGCCGTCAGCGGACGGCTTTCGGACTTCCTCGTCCTCCCCGACGGAGGGGAGCTCTTCGCCTCGGCCCTGGCCGCTCCCGTGCACGAGCAGGCCGCCTGGGTGGAGCGCTACGAGCTCGTCCAGGAGCGGACGGGCAGCGTCGTCCTCCGGGCGCACCTCTTCAGGCCGCCCCGGGACGAGGAGCTCGCCGCCCTGACGGCGAAGTCGAGGGCCCTGCTCGGAGCGGGCGTCGTTTTCCGCATCGAATTCGTGCGGGATTTCCCCTACGACCCGGGCCGGAAATTCCGCGTCCTCCGCTCCCAGGTATCTCCTCAACGAGGGCAAGAACCCTCTGAACCCTTCTTTTCCGGCCCGGCCTGAATTATACTTTGCTGACGGATGCGGATGGGGACCGGGCGCGGGCCGGTCCATCACGGAGGAAACGATGAGAATATTCCTTCTGTTCATCGCCGGACTGATGCTTGTTTCGGCGGCGCTCGTCCAGGGACAAGCGCCGGCCGTCGACGACGGCCTCCGGGCCGAGGTCAAGGCCGCCCTGCTGGAGAAGCACGGGGAAACCCACCGCTTCCGGGTCGAAAAAGGCGTCGACCAGGCCGCCTCGCTCTGGCGCGCGGAAGACGGGAGCGCCGGGGAGTTCCGGGTCTTCTGCCTCGAAAACTTCATCGCCGACCCGGCCGCCCTGGAAGCCCTCCTCAAGCGGCTGGAACTGCACTTCGAGGTTTTATTGGGCCATTTCAACAAGATGGCGCTCGACCTCAAACGGCCGCTGGACCTCGACTGGGGGGACATCCTTCCCCTGGACGCTCTGTTCGGCCAGTACAGCCCCTCTGCCCACCTCTCCGACGACCTCTTCGACAACAAGATCGCCTTCCATGTCCTCCTGAACTTCCCCAACTATTCCCTCGAGGAAAAAACCAAGCTCGGGCCGTCCTGGAGCCGCCGCGGGTGGGCCCTGGCCAGGGCGGGCGACCTCTTCACCTCGCGCGTCCCGGCCGGGGTCTATCAGGACATCTCCCGGGCCTGGACGGCGGCCGAGGCCTACATCGCCGATTACAACATTTTTGCCGGCCGCCTGGTGGACGACCGGATGAAAACCCATTTCCCCGAGAACCTGAGGCTGATCACCCACTGGAATCTCCGCGACGAGCTCAAGGCCCGCTACAACGACCCGCAGGGGCTGGCCAAGCAGAAGATGCTCTACCAGGTCATGCTCCGCATTGTCCGGCAGGACATCCCCCAAGCGGTGGTCAACAGCCCCGCCGTCCAGTGGAACCCCTTCACCAATAAGGTGTACCGGGAGGGGAAGGAAATCGAGGCGCCGGCCGAGCCGGACACACGCTACGAGGTCTGGGCGAGCGTCTTCCGGGCCTTGAAGAAGCTCGACCCCTACTTCCCCGCAACCCCGACGCAGATCCGGCGGAAATTCGAGCTCGAGCGCGAGATTCCGGAGAGCGAGGTCGAGAAACTCTTCGTTGATCTCCTCACTTCCCCGCAGGTCAAGAAGGTGGCCAAGCTCATCAGCCGACGGCTGGGACGGCCGCTCCAGCCTTTCGACATCTGGTACGGCGGTTTCAAGGCGGGGGCGACCGTCCCCGAGGAGGAGCTGGACAAGGTCTTTTGCGAATACGAGGCGAGGTGGGCGTCGCTGATCGTGATGGAGCCCGCCACCGGCCGGATCCTGGCCATTGCCAACCGCCCGACCTATGACCCGAACCGATACGATCAGTCCGATCCCGGGGAACGCCGCAACCGGTCGATCTCCGACCAGATCGAACCCGGCTCCACTTTCAAGGTCTTTCCCGCCGCCGCCGCGCTGGAAGCGGGCCTGGTCTCCTCCGACACCGAGTTTTACTGCGAGGACGGCGCCTACACCATCGGGGGGAGATCCCTCCGGGACAGCCATCCCCACGGCATTCTCCGTTTCGATGAGATCCTGCAGAAATCAAGCAACATCGGGATGGCCAAGGTCGGGATGATCCTGGGCCGCGAAGACCTGTATCATGCC
>CAZFTV010000198.1:0-3479 GCA_964521765.1 uncultured Eubacteriales bacterium | reverse complement strand
CAGGCATGTGCGCCCCATCCCCCGGAAGAAGAGGTCGGCGTCTCCGTTCCCAGCGCGGTTTCGATGATCTCTTTCTCGTTGGCCGCGGGGTCGGACAGCCAGGCTTCGGCCTGAAGCGCGTCCAGGGTCAGGGGAAACGGTCGTGTCTCCAGCAGGGCGGCCAGGGCGGCGTATTCCTGTTTGACGCCGTTTTCCGCCAGGATGTCTAGGACGGTCAGGTTTTTCACGGAGCGCCCGGAGCGCAGGGAAACCTGGGACAGGAAAATAAGGCCCAGGCCGAGCGAAGAAAAAACGACGAAGAGGGCCAGGACGACAAACGTGGCCGCTCCCCGCCGGCCCGCAGGCCGGGCTTCACCGCCTGAAGGATGGGGCTGAGTTCTTCGGAAACATGGTGCGCGCATAGTGTCTTCTCTCGTTTGACCGCAGAGCCAGTCGAACAGTGACGACGTTTCGTTCCTCATCAAAAAAGGTGTCCAGGGTTGAGACGGATTCGAGGAGCGGCTGGGCTCCGCCGCCGTTTTCCCTGCGCCGGATGATTCCCCCCGCGGCATCCATGGTGTATTCAACCCGGGAGAGGAGCAGGAGCCGGCTTTTTTCCTTTCTATAGAGAGCTCCCGCCTCCGGCGCGAGAAGAAGGGCGTTGCCCTCGACGGCTTCGACCCGAAAGACCTGGGCGTTGAGTTCGTCAAAAAGACAAACCCTCCGGCCGGCCTTAATGCCCGATGCCCCGCCGACCGCAACTCGCGTCTGGCCGGGTTGAATGTCCCCCGCGGGAATGAGCTCTTTCTCGGCGCAGTCGATCGTCAGCCGGGCCGTTCCGACGGCCAAGCCTTCGACCAGGCCCCGGCCGATCGGCACGGCCAGGTCCCGCCCCGCCTCCCCGAGGTCCTGGTCGATCTTGTCCAGGGCGGCGAGAGCCGCGCGCCGGTCCTCGCTTCTGTCCTTGAGTCGCTGAAAGAAGGTCCGGCTCACTTCGAAAAACTGCATGCCGCCCAGGACGATGAACAGGGTGAGCCCCAGGCTGATCAGGCTCTCGAAAAGAGAGAATCCCTTTCTCATTCTCATTTAAAACCCCAGGGAGCGGACGAGGAGCATCTCGAGCCCGACGCCCCGTTCCGGCGTGCGGTCGGGCGCCGCGCGGACCCGGACGGTCTTCAGGCCCTCCCCTTGAAGCTCGACGGCCCAGGTCAGCCGGAAGGCGCGGCCAGTGGCCTGGTCGGTCACGATTTCTTCGCCCTCGCCCTCATCGAGTTCCGGGCCGTCGAACGGCCGGCCGCGCAGCTGCGCGAGCTTATCGCGGGCGATTCCGGCCGCGGCGGTCACGATGTCGGACTTTTTCTTCAGATAGGCGGCGCGGAGCATGAGCTCGGCGGTGCCGGTCATGAGAAAAGCGGCCAGCGCCAAGCTGATGAGCGTTTCGATGAGAGTGAATCCCCGGTGTTTCATTGTTGTCTTCCCCCGAATGAATGCAGGGAACATGCCAGGCGCGGAGGGGGAAAAAGCGCAGAGTGAAAAGCTGTCAGCCGGCGGACGGTCTACAGTCGTGGACGCTCGGGCGGCGGAAACGGCAACGGCGGTTGACGTCCCGGGATTGTCAACGGCCGGGAAGTCTGAAGACGACGCTAATCGCTGCGGGCGTCGAAGATGACTCCGTTGTCGCGCCACTGATGATTCTCGGCGCGGAAGCCGTGCCAGATCCGGCCGTCTTCGGTCAAGCCGACGACGTTGATAAGCCCCTGGGCGTCGATTTCGCCCGAGACCCGGCGGAGGCCCGGAACCGGAAGCGCGACCCCGTTGTTGTACCAGGTGCCGATTTCATCCCGGTAGATGTGGACCACGCCGCCTCCCGCGAGGCCGACCACCTGCATCAGGCCGTTGGCGTCCCTGAAGCCAGACATGCTCTTGAGAACGGCTCCGCCGATGAGATCACGGAAACCGCGCATGAATTTCTGAGGCTCCAGAAGCCATTTCCCGCTGGCGGCGTGGAGCTCGGCCCCGCGGAACTCGCCGCCGAGAGTCTGGAGGAGAAAGAAAAGATAGCGGTCGTCGCGGGAGACGGCGAACGCGCCCGCCTGAAGCTCTCCGGGAACCTCAGCCCGCGCCCAACGGACGCCGCCCGCCCCGCTTATCGCCGGGTCGGGTGACGCATATCCCACCAGTCTGGGCCCGCCCCCGGCGAGGCCGAGAAGGACGACGCCGTTCCCCTCGGGATGGGGGACGAGACACATTTCGGACAGGTTTTCGGGGATGGTCTCGGCCGACAGGGCCCGCCACCTGGAGTCGGCGTCGCGGAGGAGATACAGGAATCCGCCCCCGGCCGCGTTGTCGACGAGGACCACGTGCAGCCGTCCGGCCGCGTCGCTCGCGGCGGTCAGGCGTAGATTTCCGACAGCGGCCCTCGCCGCGTCCTTGAGGCCGGGCCGAGCGCCGGCGGACCAGGAAGCGGAAAGGTCAAGGACAGGTCCGTTTGAGACCCAGGACTTGGCCGGGGTCTGATAGGCATGCCACAGCCACAGGGCCCCTCCCGTCTGTCCGCCCCCCCAGGCGTTCGAGCCCCGCGGCGGCTCGCCCCGGCGGAGAGCCACGATCTGAAGGAGACCGTCGTCGCTTTTCCTTATCAATTGAGCGTCGATGAACTGGCGTGCTGCGGCAGGAGCGACTTTTGAGCCCCGGATGATGTCCTGGGGCGTGCGCTGGCCGGAGCCGAGGAACAGACCGGCGCCTGAGAGAAGCAGACAAAAAATCCCGGAGGCAAGCTTTTTCATTTTGTTCTCCTCAATAAATCATTCTACATTTTTATGGCCAAAAGTCAAAACGAGGTGTTCGCCTTCCGGTTCGAGGAGGGAAGGAGGCCATAAATCTTTGATTTTTTTGATGATAAGCGTATGATCATGACTCCGGCAGCCGGGTCAAAAGAATTCGAAAATATTTTAAAATTGTCTTGACAAATAAGGTAAAAGCCCTTATATTAATACAGCCTCTTGGACCTCTTCCCGGCCGCGAGGCCGGAAATCAGAGAAGGCTTGAAAGAGCGCATTTTCTTTCTCGTGACAGAAAGAACTCAGTTCTTTGAAACTAAAGCGGAGCGACATTAATCGATCCAATTTGCCAGAAAACTCTAGAAAAGAACTCTTCGGAGTTCTTTATAACTGGAGAGTTTGATCCTGGCTCAGAGTAAACGCTGGCGGCGTGCCTAACACATGCAAGTCGAGCGATTTCCGGGTAGCAATACCCGGGAATAGCGGCGAACGGGTGAGTAACACGTGGGTAATCTCCCCTCGAGTGAGGAATAAACCCTCGAAAGGGGGCCTAATACCGCATGAGGCTCCGGGACTTATGTCTTCGGAGTCAAAGCCGAAAGGCGCTTGAGGATGAGCCTGCGTCCTATTAGCTAGTTGGTAGGGTAATGGCCTACCAAGGTTATGATGGGTAGCCGGCCTGAGAGGGTGTACGGCCACACTGGGACTGAGACACGGCCC
>CAZFTV010000197.1:0-3540 GCA_964521765.1 uncultured Eubacteriales bacterium | reverse complement strand
AGCCCCCGAGAAGAGCGCAAGGGAGGGCGTGAAAAATCCGGCCCGCGAGCGAGGCTAAAACCCAAGCCCTCATAAATGAGCTTCCGCGGCGATTGGAACCGCGCCAGGCGCCGAAACTCTCGCCCTGATCTCTCCTGTCCCCTGAATTGTACGGTTAGATCCGTAATGCCCGCAGAGGCAATTTGGGGAAGCGGCTAAGCAATTGAATTTCCGCATTCCTTCGTCTACAATGACGGCGCATGGAAAAAATCAGGATCAGGAGCGGGGGGGAGCTTCAGCTCAAGGGCCGGGTGCGGATCAGCGGCTCCAAGAACGCCGTCCTGCCCGCCATCGCCGCCTCCCTCCTCACCCGGGAGAAAGTCAAGCTCCGCAACGTCCCGCTGGTCAAGGATGTCTACACCATCCTGACCCTGATGAAGGGCCTAGGCGCCGAATCCAGCCTCCGCCGCAACACCCTGACCCTCGAGGTCGAGAAGTTCGTCTCCACCGAGGCTTCCTACGAGCTCGTCCGCGCCATGCGGGCTTCGATCCTCGTCCTGGGGCCGATGCTGGCCCGGAGCGGCAAGGCCGTCGTCGCCCTGCCCGGCGGATGCGCCATCGGCACCCGGCCGATCGACCTCCACATGAGCGGCCTGCAGAAGCTGGGCGCCAACCTGACTCTGGAGCACGGCTACATCACCGCCGAGGCCGCAAAGCTGAGCGGCGCCAACATCACCTTCGAGAAGAAAACCGTGGGCGGCACGGAGAACATCGTCATGGCCGCCTGCCTGGCCCGGGGCGAGACGGTGCTTCGCAATTGCGCCCGCGAACCCGAGGTGACGAGCCTCTGCCAGCTCCTGGTCAAGATGGGCGGCCGGATCGACGGCATCGGCGAGGACATCATGCGGGTCAGGGGCGTGGACGAGCTGGGGGGCGCCGCGCATGACATCATCCCCGACCGGATCGAAGCCGGAACGTTCCTCGTAGCCGGCGCCCTGAACCAGGGGAGCATCGACATCGTCGACGCCGAGCCCGGTCACCTGTCCACGGTCATCGAGCGGCTGCGGTTCTCCGGAACAAGGATCGACCTCAAAGCCAAACACATCCGCGTCACCGGCGGCGGCCACATCCTTCCCCAGGACATCACCACTTCGCCCTATCCCGGCTTTCCCACGGACATGCAGGCCCAGTTCATGGTCCTCCTGACCCAGGCGGCGGGCACGTCGATCATCACCGAGACGATCTTCGAGCGGCGTTTCTCCCACGTCAACGAGCTTCTCCGTCTGGGGGCCAGCATCGAGGTCTCGGGCGACAAGGCCACCGTCCGCGGACGGACGCCCCTCTCGGCCGCGGAGGTCATGGCCACCGACCTCCGGGCTTCGGCCTCGCTCATCCTGGCCGGACTGGTGGCCAGGGGCGAGACGGTCATCAACGACGTCGAGCATCTCGACCGCGGCTACGAGAAAATCGAAGACAAGCTGCGCGGCCTGGGCGCGGACGTCAAACGGGTTCCTGCCTGAAGGCCGGGCGACGGAAGGCAAGAGGTCGAACATGAAAAGCTGTCTCTTCTGCAAGATCATCAGCAAGGAAATACCCGCCCGGGTGGTGTTTGAGGACGACGTCCTGCTGGCCTTCGAGGACATCAGGCCTCAGGCCCCCGTCCACATCCTGCTCATCCCCAAGGAGCATTTCGCCTCCCTTGCCGAGGCGGGGGAGGACAAAGAAAAAATCCTGGGACGCCTGCTGCTCGCGGCCGGGGCTGCGGCCCGGGAGAAGGGACTGGACCGGACGGGCTACCGTGTGGTGCTCAACACCGGCCCGGATTCCGGGCAGGAGGTTTTTCACATCCATGTTCATCTTCTGGGCGGCCGGAAGATGGGGTGGCCGCCGGGGTGACGGCCCGTCGCGGCTGCGCTTGGTCATAACAAGGAGGGCCAAATGGTCAAAGCCACCTGGCTGGGACACAGCGCCGTTCTGCTGGAGGGGTCGCGGACCGTGCTCATCGACCCCTTCCTGACCGGGAACCCGTCGGCGGCGGTCACGGCAGGCTCCATAAAAAAAGCGGACCTTGTCGTGGTCACCCATCACCACGGCGACCACTTGGGCGATGCCTTCACCCTGTGCCAAAGAACCGGAGCGACTCTGGTGGCCATGCACGAGATCGCCGTCGAGGGGGAGGAGCGGAACCTCAAGACGGAGGGCATGAACATCGGAGGCACGGTCGAGGCCTCGGGAGTCAAGATTCACATGGTCACCGCCTTGCATTCGGCGGAAAAAGGCACCGCCGCGGGAGTCGTGGTGGAGATGGACGGCCGGCGCATCTATCATGCCGGAGACACGGGCTTGACGCTGGACATGCAGCTCGTGGGCGAGTTCTTCCATCCCGATCTGAGCTTTCTCCCCGTCGGCGACCGCTACACCATGGGCCCCGCCTCGGCGGCCAAAGCCGTGGAATTCATCAAGACCAAGAAGGTCGTGCCCATCCATTACCGAACCTTCCCCCTCATCGACGCCGACCCAGAGGAGTTCAAGAAAAAAGTCGGCGCGCTGGCCGAGGTCATCATCCTCAAACCGGGCCAATCGACCACGGTCTGAGGGGCGCGTCCGGCGAGTTGAAGCTGGGGAGCATGGCCTTTGTTATCGACGGCAGCAACCTCCTGGGACACAGATTTCCCGGGGGACATCGCGACCCCGGGGAGCGGGCTCGCCTCGTGGATGAGCTTCTCGCTTTCCAACGCCTCAGCCGCAGCCGCATCCTGCTCGTGTTCGACGGCCCCTGGGACGAACGGTTCGCGGACGGACGGCTGGCTGAAAAATTCCACGTCCTCTTCCCTCCGCCCGGAGAGAAGGCGGACGGGGTGATTCAAGATTTGGTGGCCGGATCCACGGACCGGCGGCGTCTGACCCTGGTCACCTCGGACCGTGAACTCAGGGCTTTCGCCCGGTCCCGGGGCGCGGCGGTCTTGACGGCCCCGGAGTTCGAGCGCCGTTTGAAAACAACCCTGCGCCAGGGAAGGAGGGCGCGCGAGTTGGACAAGCCGAGGGAATCGCCGACTCCCCTTGAAACGCGGATTTGGCTCGACCTTTTCAAAAACCGGAAACGATGACGATATCGATTATCGGCGGCGGGAGGCTGGGCACATGCCTGGGACGGGCCCTGTACCGGCGCGGCTATATGATTCAGGCCGTATGCGACCGGACCGCCTCCCTGGCCGCGCAGGCCCGGCGGGCCGTCGGAGCCGGCCGGGCGACCACCGACTCCGCTATGGCGGCGAGGATTGCGCGCGTTGTCTTCCTCTGTCTGCCCGACGACGCCCTGGCGGCGGAAGCGCGCTCGCTCGCTCGCGCCTCCCGAGACTGGCGGGGCCGAACGGTTTTCCATTGCAGCGGACTTCTGTCCTCGGACATCCTCGCCCCTCTTCGCCGTCGGGGCGCGGCCGTCGCTTCCTTCCATCCCGTCCAATCCTTTCCCAGAAAGGGGCTTCCTCCCGCGTTGTTCCGGGGGATCTTCATCAGCCTCGAAGGGGACAAGTCCGCTCGATCGCTGGGAAGGAGGATGGC
>CAZFTV010000196.1:385-3543 GCA_964521765.1 uncultured Eubacteriales bacterium | reverse complement strand
CGTCGATCTTGACCAGGGCCGCCTTGAAATCCGGGGGGGCGGAAGCCCGCAGGGCGGCGGTTATGGGCCAGAACTCCTCGGGGACGAAGGCCTTGATTTCTTTCTCGCGCTCGCAGATGATCCTCAGGGCGATGGATTGAACGCGTCCGGCGCTCAACCCCCTCCCGACCTTCTTCCACAGCAGAGGGCTGATGAGGTAGCCGACCAGACGGTCAAGAATCCGCCGCGTCTGCTGGGCCTTAAACTTGTCGGCGTCGAGCTCCAGCTTGTTCTGGAAAGCCTCGACCACCGCCTTGCGGGTGATCTCATGGAAAAGGACGCGATGGATGTTGGGGTTCGTCTCCTTGAGGAGATCCCGGAGATGCCAGCAGATGGCCTCGCCCTCGCGGTCGGGGTCGGCAGCCAGGACGACCTCATCGCATTCCCCCGCGGCTTTCTTGAGGGCGGTCACCTGCTTGCGCCGGTCGGGAATAATGACGTACTTGGGCGTAAAATCGTTCTCCACGTCGACGCCAAGGGAGCTCTTGGGCAGGTCGCGGATGTGGCCCATGGAGGATTGAACGATGTAATCAGAGCCCAGATAACGGTTGATGGTTTTGGCCTTAGCCGGAGACTCGACGATGACGAGAGATCGGGGCATTCACAGGCTCCTGGTGTAGTATTTTCCGGGTGACTGCCGCACCAAGCCCCGGAGTTCCATATCCAGCAGCACGGCCAGCAGGTCGGGCAGGGGAACATCGGCGCGGCTGGCCAGCTCATCGATGTGAACCGGTCCGCCGGCGCCGAGACATCCCCAGACCCTCTTTTCCTCTCCGCTGCGGGGGGCCGCCTCGGCCGGGCCGCACCGTTCGCTCTCCAAGGCCATGTTCCTCAACGAGCCGGGCAGCTCCTCGACGACGTCCTGCCAACGGGTGACCGGCTTGGCGCCCGCCTGAATCAGGGCGTTTGTTCCGCTGCTCAGCGTCGAGGTGATGGCCCCCGGCACGGCCAGGACTTCCCGGTTCTGCTCCAGGGCCAGACCTGCGGTGATGAGCGACCCGCTCTTCAGCGAGGCCTCCACGACCACCAAGGCCAGGCTCAAGCCGCTGATCAAACGGTTTCTCTGGGGAAAATGCTTCCCTCTGGGCTCGGAGCCGAAGGGAAATTCGGTGACCAAAGCGCCCTTTGCCGCGATTTTCTCGGCCAACCGCCTGTTCTGTCTCGGATAGCAGGTGTCGAGCCCCGTGCCCAGGACGGCGATCGTCCGGCCCGTCTCCATCGCGCCCACATGGGCCCTGGTATCAATGCCCTCGGCCAGACCGCTCGCCACCACCAGCCCGCGGCCGGCCAGCTCTCGGGCCAGGTTCTCCGCCACCGCCCGTCCGTAAGGGGAGGGCTTCCTGGCGCCGACGATCCCCACCACCGGCTCATTCCAGGCTCCCGGGTCGCCGAGGCAATAGAGGGCCAGCGGCGGGTCCGGAATGTGCTTCAACAGGGCGGGATAATCCGGCTCGCCGAGACCCACGGCCCGCCCGCCCATTGATCGGAGAAGACCGGTTTCCTCATCCGCTCTCTCAAGCAAGGCTCCCGAAAGGATGTCCTTGAATTGCGATTCGGCCAGGCCCAGCCTTCCGAATTCCTCCGGCGTCGAACGCAAAGCATCGGCCGGGTCCGGGAAAAAAGACAGAAGGCGAGGGATGATCCTGGGGCATTCCGCCGTGATCAGCCCCAGGGCGATCCAGTCGACTCCGTTGCCGGTCATCTCGCTCCTTTTATCCCCGGACAAGATAAGACGTCCAAAAAGGCCCCTATTTTATCAGGAAGAAAAAAAAACACAAGAATGAACTGACAGGGACGGAAGCTTGAGTCCCGGCGCAAAGCGAAGACGGCCGTTTTTTGGAGTGCGGCCTCATGAGGCCGCTTTGAAAGCGGCGACGCGTCGCCGCCCATAAAAAGAAGTCCAAACTCCTGATCATTTAGGTGCTGTATCCATGGTGAATGTGAGAATCCCGCATTTCCAAGCAATAAAACAGCAGAGGATTCAGCAATTGCTCCCAGGATTTAGGGGAATATCGATAAAAGACATGATGCCAAAGGGCGATTCGGGAGGGGGGCGTCATCGAGATGCCGCCAGGGAAAGCGGCGACGCGTCGCCGCACTCCAAAAAAGAAGTGGCCTGCCATTTTGCGGTTGAAGCGCTGTTCGCAAAACGAAGACGTAAACAAAGGGATAGACGGCTTATCGGCCGAGGAGGATCGAGCCCCGGGAGACGAAGGCGCCGGCCACGGCCGCGGTCTGGAGGCAGGCCAGGGTGGCGGCCAGCAGCGCGCGGAGGCCCGTCCGGGATAAATCCTTGAGGCGCTCGGGCGCCAGAGCGCCGACCCCTCCGATAAAGATGGCCAGGGAAGCGACGTGGGCGAAGCCGCATAGGGCGTAGGAGGCGATGATAGCTGAGCGGGGATGGACCAGAGCGCCCGACTTCAGCATCTCGGCTAAATGCTGGTAGGAAACGATTTCCGTGGCCCCCGTCCGCTCGCCGATGAGGCGGGCCACCGCCGAAGCGTCCTGGGGCGGAACGCCTATCAGGAGGGGGAAGGGATAGAAGATCAACCCCAGCAGCGAACTGAGCGACCACTGGACATTCCAGCCGAACCAGTGGTTCACGTTCCCGCCCATCCAGCCCAGGACGAGGTCGACGAGGGCCAGCAGTCCCAGAAAAGCCAGCAGCAGGGCGACGATTCCGGCCAGGAGCTTCAGGCCGCCGTGGGCGCCGTTGATCACGGCCATGATGACGCTGTCCTCACGCTCATAGGCGGGCTCGACGTCCAGGCCCAAGGTTTTCGGCTTCCCCGTCTCAGGCACGATGAGCTTGGACATGACCACCGCCGCCGGCGCGGAGAGGACCGAAGCCGAGATGAGATGGCCGGCTATGGTCGGCAGCACCTCGCGCAGAAACGTGACATACAAGGCCAGGACGGTCGAGGCGATGGTGGCCATGCCCGCAGCCAGGATGGTGGTCAGCTCCGAGATGGTCATGTCGCGGAGATACGGGCGAACGACCAGGGCCGACTCGACGCCGACGAAGATATTGCTCGAAGCGCATAGGGACTCGGCGCCGCTGAGGCGCATGGTTCCGCTGAAGAGACGGGCGAAGAAGCGGATCAGGACGGGCATGACCC
>CAZFTV010000196.1:0-375 GCA_964521765.1 uncultured Eubacteriales bacterium | reverse complement strand
AGATAATAGAGGACGGAAATCAGGGCGGCGAAAAAGACAATGGTCGGCAGGGCCTGGGTGATGAGGATGCTCCCCAGGGACGTTTCGCCCGTTTCGCTGACGGCGCCGGGCGGCAGGGCCAGGCGGCCGAAGATGAACCGGGTCCCGGCTGCGGCGCTGTCCAGGATGCGCACCACCGCGCGGTTAAGGAACAAAAACACGCGGCCGCCCCAGGGGACGACGAAGATGAAAAAGGCGAAAAGAAGCTGAAGTCCGATGCCCCAGGCTACGACCCGGACGTTGACCGTGCGCCGGCGCGTTGAGCACAGCCAGGCGAAAGCGGGAAGGGCGAAGACGCCCAAGAGGCTGACGAGATTGAAGACGCTCATCCTCTCC
>CAZFTV010000195.1:1247-3553 GCA_964521765.1 uncultured Eubacteriales bacterium | reverse complement strand
GCTCAAGGAAGCGGCTGAAAAAGCCAAGATGGAGCTTTCGTCCACGGCCGAGACCGAGGTCAACCTGCCCTTCATCACCGCCGATGCCTCGGGCCCCAAGCATCTGCTGATGAAGCTCACCCGGGCCAAGCTCGAGCAGCTCGTCGAGGACCTCATCCAGCGCGCCGTCTCCCCGGTGAAGCAGGCCCTGGCCGATGCCAAGCTGTCCGCCAAGGACATCGACGAGGTCATTCTCGTCGGCGGCCAGACCCGCATGCCCCGCATCCAGCAGCTCGTCCATGAGTTGTTCGGCAAGGAGCCGAGCAAGGGGGTCAACCCCGACGAGGTCGTGGCCGTGGGCGCCGCGATCCAGGGGGCCGTCCTATCCGGCGAGGTCAAGGACGTGCTCCTGCTCGACGTCACGCCCCTCACGCTGGGCATCGAAACCCTGGGCGGCGTATTCACCAGAATGATTCCCCGCAACACAACCATTCCCACCAAGAAAATGGAGATCTTCTCCACGGCTTCAGACAGCCAGCCCGGCGTCGAAATTCACGTCCTCCAGGGAGAGCGCGACATGGCGGCCGCCAACCGGACCCTGGGCAAGTTCCAATTAGACGGCATCCCGCCCGCGCCGCGCGGCGTGCCCAAGATCGAGGTGACTTTCGACATCGACGCCAACGGCATCCTCCACGTCTCGGCCAAGGACACGGCCACGGGAAAGCAACAGGCCATCACCATCACCGGCCACAGCGGCCTGGATGAAAAAGAGATCGATAAAATGGTCAAGGACGCCGAGTCCCACGCGGACGAGGATAAAAAGCGGCGTGAGCTCGTGGACACCAAGAATCAGGCCGACCACATGGTCTATTCCCTGGAGAAACTCCTCCGCGAGAACGCGGACAAGGTACCGACCGCCGAGGCCGAGCGCGTCCGGTCGGAAATCGAAGCCACGAAGAAAGCCCTGACGTCGGACGACATCGACAAAATCCGCCAGGCTGTGCAGTCCCTGACCGGCGCCTCGCACAAGCTTTCGGAGATGCTCTACCAGCAAGCCGCCGGGCCTCAGTCCGGCCCTGAGGCGGGGCCGCCCCCGGGCGGAGAGCAGACGTCGTCCGGAAAACGGGCGGGAGGCGACGACGAGGTCATCGACGCTGAGGTTGTCGACGAGGGCAAGTCATCATAAGCCGGCCGGAGACGGCGGGGCGGTGCGGCGAGGCCCGGTCCGCGGCGCGCCCTCGTTAGGTTGAGTCCGCCAAGGAGCCCGGCATGAGCAAGGATTACTACGCCACCCTGGGCCTGGACCGGAAGGCCGGCTTGTCCGACATCAAGAAGGCTTATCGGAAGCTGGCCCGGAAGTTCCATCCCGACCTCAACCCGGGGGATAAGGCGGCCGAGGCCAAGTTCAAGGAAATCCAGGAAGCGTATTCCGTCCTGAGCGACCCGAAAAAAAAAGCCCAGTTCGACCAATTCGGGTTCACCGGGGAGTTTCCCCCCGGGGCCGGGCCCCGCGGCTATCAGCAGGAGGGCGGATTCCAGGGTTTCAATTTTTCGGGCCAGGGGACGTCTTCTTTTGACGACCTGTTTCAGAACATTTTCGGGGGCGGCGTACGCCGTTCCCGCCTGGAGCCCGAGAGGGGCGAAGACCAAAATTACACCATGAAGGTAGGTTTCGAGGACGCCCTCCACGGCCTCCAGACGAAAATCAAGCTCAACCGGTTGGTGGATTGCGCCGATTGCCGCGGCCGCGGAATGAAAAACCAGGCCGGGGAACGCCCCTGTCCTGTCTGCCGGGGCACGGGACAAGCCACTCAGCAGGTGGGCACGATGCGCTTCGCCGCGACCTGTCCCGCCTGCGGCGGATCGGGGTTTTCTCAGGGAACGCCCTGCGGCTCCTGCGCGGGGCGCGGCGCACGTGCCGGGTCGGAGACGATCACCGTCCGCATCCCGGCCGGCGTAGACGCGGGTTCAAGAGTGCGCATCCCGGGCAAAGGGCATGCCGGCCTGCGCGGCGGGCCGGCGGGCGACCTGTTCATCACCATCGAGGTCGAGCCCCATCCCCTGTTCCGGCGCGAGGGGGCGGATCTCTTCGTCAAGGTGCCGATCTCGGTGCCCGAGGCCGCGCTGGGCGCGGACATCGAGGTTCCCACGCTGGACGGCCGGGCGACCATCAAGTTGCCGCCGGGAACGCGCTCCGGCCAGAAATTCCGGCTCAAGGGCAGGGGAGTGTCCCGGCCCGGAAGCCGTGACTCCGGGGATGAATTCGTGGAAGTGACGATCGTTCCCCCGTCCGTTTCCAACCCCAGGGTCCGCGAGCTGAGGAAGGA
>CAZFTV010000195.1:0-1167 GCA_964521765.1 uncultured Eubacteriales bacterium | reverse complement strand
GACGACCTATCATATAAGCGTCGTGTCGCGCATGTTCAACCTCCATCCCCAAACCCTGCGGCTTTACGAGAGGGAAGGCCTTCTCCAACCCTCGCGCAGCCGCGGGAACACCCGACTGTACACAGACAAGGACATCAGGGAGCTCGAAGTCATCCTCAACCTTATCCGCGACCTGGGAGTCAACCTCGCAGGCGTGGAGGTCATCCTCAACATGAGGCGGAAGATGGAGCAGATCGAAGCCGACCTCAACGCCTTCCTGGAATACCTCCGGGAACATCATTTCAAGGGCCGGGAAGAGGAATTCGACCGCAAGCGCCTGAGCCTGGTGCGACTGGAACGCGCCGACGTGATCAAGTTCGAGGACGAGAGATAGCGCGACATGCCCCCGCATCATTTTGTCGAGTCGAAAAGCCTCAAGCACTACCTGGAGGAAATCGCCAAGTTCCCTCCCGTAAGCGAGCAGGAGGAGCAGGAGCTCGGACGGCGAGTCCGCCTGGGAGAACAGGACGCCCAGCGCCGCCTGGTGGAGGGCAACCTCAAGTTCGTCGTCTCCTACGTCAAGAAGTACGCCGGCATGGGCCTCAGCCTGCTCGACCTCATCAACGAGGGCAACCTGGGACTGATGGAAGCCGCCAGGCGCTATGACGTCGAGCGGGGCGTAAAATTCATCACCTATGCCGTCTGGTGGATCCGGCAGGCGGTCATCCACGCCCTGACCAATAACGCCCGCATCTACACCCTGCCGCAGAAGCTGTCAGACAGGATCTCCCACATGCGCAGAAAGAAGGAGATGCTCAAGACGAGGCTCGACCGGGATCCGACACGGGAAGAAGTGGCCGAGAGCATGGGACTGACGCCTCTCGAAGTGGCCGACCTTGAGATCTTGGCCGAGAGGGACGTGTCGCTCAGCGACAGGGTGGGGAACGACGACTTGACCGTCGGCGAAAGGCTGGGTGACCGGACCGAGCCCTCCGTCGAGGACAAGCTGGTCAAGGCTTCGGTGGAGAGCTCCGTTCATGACCTCTTGAAGGAGCTGGAGGAGAAGGAGGCCCGCGTGTTAGAATGGCGCTTCGGGCTGGACGGCAGGCCTCCCCAGACCCTGCAGAAAATCGGCGAGGAGCTGAAACTGACTCGGGAAAGAGTCCGACAGATCGAGCGGAAGGCCAT
>CAZFTV010000194.1:2808-3574 GCA_964521765.1 uncultured Eubacteriales bacterium | reverse complement strand
CAAACAAACCCGATTCGCGGTGAATCGTGATCAATATTTGAAACAGGTCGACAACATCGTCTTCGGCGAAGATCCGCGCCAGGGCTATGTCCAAGGAAATATATTTTATCACCAGGCACTCAGATTTCAGTTTCCGGTCCCCGCGGGCTGGAAGGTCAACAACACGGCATCTCAAGTGCAGATGATCAATAAAGACCGGAACGCGGTCATTCTTTTCTCCCTGGCGCCCGAAAAGACTCCCGCGTCCGCAGCCGAGGCGTTTCTCAAAGAGAGCAGGGCTGTCGTCTTGAAATCCGAAAGGGCCCAAGTCAACGGAATGCAGGCCCAGCGTATCATCTCCGACGTCACGCTGGAGCAGGGCGTCATTCGCATCCTGTCTTACTTCATCCAAAAGGGACAGGCCGTTTATGTTTTTCTTGGATATACGGAACAAACGCGGTTTGACGGGTTATTTTCCGTCTTCGACCAGACCATGAGTCGATTTAACAACTTGACGAACTCCGGCAAAATCAACGTCAAACCCGAGCGGCTGTCCCTAAAAAGAACCACGGCCACGGGGAGCCTCCGTCAGGCCCTCAAGAAATTCGGCCAGCCTGAGACCAAATGGGAAGCCCTGGCGATACTGAATGGGATGAAACTCGACGATACTCTTCCAGCAAACACCACTCTAAAGGTTGTCGTGAAATAGAATTCGGTGAGAGACATCTTATTTTCCGAATATGCCATAAACGGAATTCAACAGTTGAAATATCTGTCACTGAATTCC
>CAZFTV010000194.1:0-2772 GCA_964521765.1 uncultured Eubacteriales bacterium | reverse complement strand
CCCCTTCCCCATCCAAGGAAATAATCGCCGGACAGGGGAGGAATGATTCACTCGAGCGTTGTCTGATCGTCCGGAGAGAGCCGGAAGCGGCCTTCAATCGAGGAGAATGATCTCGACGTCCTTCCCGGTGAATTTCGTGAAATGTTCGTCCCGCGTGTAGATCGTTCGGCATCCGGCTTTGACCAAGCAGGCCAGGATGAGCGCGTCGAGAGCGGGCATCCCCGCCCCGAACGAGATGCGGGCGGCTTCGTCGGCGGCTTCTCCGGTCACGTCGAGAAAAGCGGCCGACCGGGAAAGGGGTCCGCTCATATCCTCCCAGGGAATGCCCCTTCTCAGCGATATTCTCCGGAGTTCGAACTGCGTCAGGACGGAGACCGAGATGTCGGATTCCCGGAAGACCTTTTCGGCCAAAGGATGACCTTCGCTCAAGGCGAAAAAAAATCCGGTGTCAACCCCGACCATCCGCTTCCCTGTTTCTTTCCTTGTGGGTTTCATCCCATTTTCCGAGATCAGCGGCGCGGAGGACCCGAAGAAGATCGGCCTTGGCATTTTTCTGCTTTTCCAGGTTCAACTGGTTTTCGACGGCGGACCGGATGAGCCGGGAAACAGATGTCTTTCGGGCTTTCGCCTCTTTCCTTAAGGCCTTCAAGACTTCCTCCGGTAAATAGAACGAAACGGCGGGCATGGAATTCTCAATTCATATATACATCATAGTATGATATATGTCAAACGAAAAACGGTATTTCTTGCATCGTCAGGCGCATTGTCAAGCTTCCCGGCGGAGGATGCGGCGCGCTTGAATCGGGAATGCGGCTTCCTCGGCCCGTTGCTTTGAGAGTCGCGGAGCATTCGCTCGGCCACGGCAATCCGCGAAAGAAGAAAATAAAATATGGGATTATCGGGATTTTGAGAGCTGGGAAGCAAGGATTCGAACCTTGATTCCATGATCCAGAGTCATGTGTCCTGCCATTGGACGACTTCCCAGCAGGACGGACATCATAAACGATTCCCCGCCCGTTTTCAACCCGTCCCAGGAAGCTGCTATGAGGAAGGAGGTATTTTCCGGCAACGCGCGATGAAGCGGGGACGATAGGGAAGGGGCGGCATCGCGATGCCGCCAGGGAAAGCGGCGACGCGTCGCCGCACTCCAAAAAAGACTTCCGGCCTGCGACCGCTGCCCGGTCCACTGCTACAAGCCGGCCTGGCGGGAGAGCGTCAAGGCCGTCATGCGCTTCGCCGGGTCGAGGATGTTGACGCGCCACCCGTGGCTCGCCGTCCGGCATCTGCTGGACCGCCGCGTCGTCCCTTCCGCCGCTCCCGGCAAAAAGCGCTGAAAACGCTGAAAATACGGCCTTCCGGCGCCCGCTCCGTTTCATTGACAGAGGCCGGGGACGATGATAATATGGACGGCCTTATATCGCCCATGAAGAAAAAAATCCTCCGCTACGGCATCATCCTGCTCCTGACCGCGGTCCTCCTGTTCTTCTTCTTCCGCAGCGTCGACTGGAGCAGCTTCTTCGCCAGCGTCACGGACGTCAACGTCTTTTTCTTTGCGCTCCTCATCATCCTCGGCCCCTTCCACCTCGTCCCCCGGGCGCTGCGATGGAAATACCTGATCCTTCCCGAGAAGCGCGACGTAAAATTCTACAACCTCCTGGCCGGGCAGGCCATCGGCTTCACCGTGACCCTTCTCCTCCCCGGCCGCCTGGGAGAGATCGTCAAGCCGCTCTACCTGGCTCGGAAGGAGAAGATCAGCGACGGCTTCGCCCTGGGCACGGTGGTCGTGGAGAGGATTTTCGACATTATCGCCATGGTCTTTCTCCTGGCCGTCTTCCTCCTGGCCCGGCCACTGTACGTCTCCCGGTTCTCGGTTTCGGTCGAAGCCTACTCCTGGCTTTTCAAGCTGGGGTTGCTGGGCCTGGCGCTCGACATCGTCATCATCGTCTTCGTCCTCTGTCTTCACTTTTTCCGTGAGACGACGCTCCGGGTGTTCAACGCCGTGCTCAAGCCCTTTCCCCGGAAGTTCGCGGACAAGGCCCGGTCCCTGATCGAGGAGTTCATCCAGGGGCTGAGGTTTTTCCGTTCCTTCTTCGACCTCGCCCGCTTCTTCCTGCTGTCGCTCTTCGTCTGGGCGTTCATCATCGCCTATTACTGGCTCTTCTTCCTGGCCTACCGCGAGGTCTTTCCCATCTACACCATCATCCCCTACGTCTTCGCCACGATGATCGGGGCGGCCATCCCCACTCCCGGGATGGCCGGCGGGTTCGACTTTTTCAGCAAGAAGGCCCTCATGTCGCTCTACTTCAGCCCCAAGATCCCCTCCGGCGCCACGGCCGCCGTGCGCCAGGTCATGGAGAGGGAGCTGTCCACCAAGGCCACGGCCATGACCCTGGCCGTCCACGCCATCCAGGTGGTGATGACTTGCCTGGTGGGATTTGTTATACTCTGGAAAGAAGGGCTTTCCCTCCTGAAATTGAAGAAAATGAGCGAGGAATTCCAGGAATGAAGTGTCCTTTCTGCGACCACGAGGAGAGCAAGGTCATCGATTCGCGGGAGAGCAAGAAGAGCCTTTCCATCCGCCGCCGCCGGGAGTGCCTGGCCTGCCGCCGCCGCTTCACGACCTACGAGAAGATCGAGGAAATCCCCTACATGGTCGTCAAGAAGGACGGCAGCCGCCAGCCCTTCGACAGCCAGAAGCTTCTCCGGGGCATGATGAAGTCCTGCGAAAAGCGGCCCATTCAGATCAGCCAGCTCGAGGAGATCGTCGAGGAG
>CAZFTV010000193.1:0-3579 GCA_964521765.1 uncultured Eubacteriales bacterium | reverse complement strand
AGCCTGTCCGGCGTTGCCGCCCGCGCGGGGCTCAAAGCCTCGTTTTAATCACGACCTGACGCCCGCCGGCCTCCGACCTGAGCCGCGGCCGTCCCCCGGCCAGCGCCGCGGCTAGCCCTCGTTTTTCAGCGGGATGTGCCATGTCCGCCATAAACCGGCGACTGCAGCCGCGGCCAGGATCAGCCAGATGGCCGCCTGATGCGGCCGATGAGCGACGAGCAGCATCGGCCCGAGATACAAGCCGGTGATGGCCGCCATGCCCAAGAGGATGTTCAAGATAATCCTGGCCGGCCGCTCGGAAACGGGCAGGGGAGGCAGGCCCCCCGTCGAAGCCTTGAGCCTTACGGGCCTCCATAGGCCGAAAGGTCGAACCTCCCGATAAAAGGAAACGAGCACCTCGGATTCAACGGGCGGCGTCATAAGCGAGACGATGAAGCTCGCCCCGAGAGACAGAAGGGCGATGGGCGGAAACGTGACGAACATGGGCGCCTGGGGCAGGAAAAGGACCAGAATCGAGCCCAGGATGCCGGCTAGGATGCCTGCGGAATAGCCCCAGCCGTTCAAGCGCCACCAATACCAGCGCAGGACATTGGGCAGAACCACTCCGGCGCCCAGGGCCATCATCATCCAGTTCCAGATCTGATGAATGGACCGGGCCTGGAAGCCGATGAGGAGCCCCAGGGCCACGAGAAGCAGGGTGGCCCCGTAGCCGGCCCGGACCATCTCTCTTTCGCCCGCCCGGGGACGGACGTAGGCCTGCCAGAAGTCCCGCACGAGGTATGAAGCCCCGCTGTTGACCGTCGAGCTGAAGGTGGACATGAACGCCGAGAGGAGACCGGCGATGACCACGCCCCGCAGCCCGATGGGAAGAAATCTGCGGAGTACGACGGGCATGATCAATTCCGGGTCATGAACATCGGCGATGCCCGAAAGGGCGAGGAGCACGAGGCCCATGCACATCGCCCAACGGACGACGAGAAAAGCGCTCCAGGCCGCCCCCGTCTTGGCCGCGTCCCGGGGGCTGCGCGCCGCGAGGAAGCGTTGGAAATCATACATTTGGGCGGGGCCCCCCGCATTCAGAAGAATCCCCTTCAAAACCCAGACGATGACCAGGACGCCGAACCATTCGTACTGGGCGTCGGGCGAGCCCGACAGGCTCTCCAGTCTCCAAGAAGGGACGAGGGAAAACCACTTGGCGGGGAGAACTTGCCTGAGCGTGTCGGCGTCGACGAGCCGGTAGGCGAGGACGGCGATGACGATGGCGGCCAGCGTCAGGATCACCGTCTGAAGGACGTCCGTGAAGACGACGCTGTACAACCCGCCCAGGACGACGTACAGCGTCGTCAGTCCGATGATGACCAGGGCGCAGAGCTCGGGTGGGAAGGGAAGATAAACGGAGGCGAATTTCTTGATGCCCTGGAAATCGTAGCCGATGAAGCTGGCCAGGGTGAGGACGGCCATTATGGCGTAGGCCGTCCTGGACGAGCGCCCTCCCCGTCCGTCGCCGAACCGAGTCGTCATCCATTCGGCGCCGGTCATGACCTTTGAGCGCCGGACCCACTTGCCCATGTAGGCCAGGAAGAAGGCGCCCATGAGGAACCCCCACATCCAGTGGACCCACATGGATTTCAGGCCGAGGATGAAGAGCATGGACACGATCCACATCGTGCCGGTGATGTCGAAGTTCGAGACCGAGCCGGACATGGCCAGGGCCAGCCAATGCAGCCGCCGGCCGCCGAGGAAGTACGATTCGAGGTCGCGGGCCGCCCGTTTCCGGTACCAGAAACCAAGCCCCAGGACGACGGTCAGGTAGAGGAGAATCAAGCCCAGGTCGATGGAATGCACGATCGTTTGTCAGGGCGCGGAAAGAATTTTTCCGTAAAGGTCCATATATTCTCCGGCCGAGCGGTTCCAGGAGAAATCGCAGGCCATGGCGCTTCGAACCAGGGCCGCCCAGAGTTCTTTCCGCCCGTGCAGACGCAGGGCCCGGCGCACGGCTTCGATAAGGGCGGCGGCAGAATGTTCGTGAAATTTGACGCCGTTCCCCTGTAGCGTCTCGGGATCGAACTCCTCGACCGTGTCGTCCAGCCCGCCCGTGGCGCGGACCAGGGGCACGGTCCCGTATTTCAGGCTGTACATCTGGGTCAGGCCGCAGGGCTCGTAGCGCGAGGGGATGAGAAAGAGATCGCTGCCGGCGTAGATTTTATGGGCTAGAGTCTCGTCGAAGCCGAGACGCAGGCCGAAAGCGCCGGGATGTTCTGCTGCTGCCTCGGCCAGCCGCTTCTCGAGGGCGGGTTCCCCCTGTCCGAGAATGACCAGGCGCAGTTTTTCCCTGAAAAGATCATCCAGGGCTTCGGCCAGAATGTCCAATCCTTTCTGTCCGGCCAGACGGGTGACCATGCCTATGACGGGTGCGCTCCGGTCCCCGGCCGGAAGGCCGAAGGCCCTGAGCAGATCCGCCTTGCAGACCTCTTTGCCCCTCAGGTCGGCCCGGGTATAGCGTGCGGCGATATGCCTGTCTTCGGCCGGATCCCAGTTCGAGTAATCCACGCCGTTAAGGATGCCGCTCAGGACGCGGCTCCGATGGCGCAGCAGCCCCTCCAAGCCGCACCCGAATTCCGGGGTCTGGATTTCACGGCTGTAAGTGGGGCTGACGGTGTTGACGGCCGAGGCGTAGAGGATGCCGGCCTTGAGAAAGCTCACTCGGCCGTAGAATTCCATCTCTTCATGGTGAAAGAGTTTTTCCGGCAGGCCCACGGCGCGCAGAATCTCCCGCGGGAAAAGCCCCTGATAAGCCAGGTTGTGAATGGTGAACAAGGACCTCGATCCCTTGAAGAATTCATCTCCGCTCAGGCGGTGCTTGAGGCAGGCCAGAGACAGGGCTGACTGCCAGTCATGGGCGTGGACGATGTCCGGGCGGAAGGAAAGCGTTTTCATGGCCTCCAGCGCGGCCAGGCAGAAGAACCCGAACCGTTCTCCGTTATCCGGGAAATCGCCCGACGTCGTGCCGTAGAGCCCTTCCCGTTTGAAGTATTCATCCCGCTCGATGAAACGGGCGGTGAAACCTTCCCGGCGGGACTCCCAGAGGGCGAAGGGGACCCGGGCTCCATTCCAGTCCAGTCCCTCATGGTCCGAGGTTTTAGAAAGCGAAAATTCCCTCGCCCTCTCCCGGGTCGTCCCGTAGAGCGGCAGAAAAACCGTGACCTCGGCGCCGCGGGCGCCGAGGAAGCGGGGCAGGGCGCCGGCCACGTCCGCAAGTCCGCCCGTTTTGGCGAAGGGTACGGCCTCAGAAGCGATGAATGCGACCTTGATCATGGCGGCTATTCTAGCACAGGCCGGGATGATCTTCACAACCGCTGCCCGGCCTTGGAATGGTATCTCCTTTTGTGTGATGACCGTGATCTTCATGGGGTCCTGTCGGCGGCCGACCTATCCGGAAACGCCAACCAGTTGCCCCCTTGTTTCCCCAAAGGGGCAGGGGGGATAAAGAGAATAAGCAGAAGCTGGAGGGCGTTTCCGGCTTAATCCCTGCCGGCCTCGCTCCCCACCCTGAAAAGGCCAGGGAACCCGTACGCTTCG
>CAZFTV010000192.1:0-3602 GCA_964521765.1 uncultured Eubacteriales bacterium | reverse complement strand
CCATGATCTTGGCGTTCCCGCCCCTGTCGATCATGATGTTCTGGGGCTTGAGGTCTCGATGGACGATGCCCAGGCCGTGTGCCTCGGCCAGGCCGTCGCAGACCTGCTTGCCGATGCTCAGCACGGCGCCCAGGTTGAGGCTGCCCGTCATGTTGATGACGCTCTTGAGGTCCTCGCCCCGGACGTATTCCATGGTGATGAAGTGTGTTCCCTCGGCCTCGCCCAGGTCGAACATCTTGCAGATGTTCCTCTGGGCGATCTTCCGGGCCAGGCGGAGCTCGTTGCCGAACCGCTCCAGGACCTCACGGTCGGCGGCGATTTCGGGCTTGATGAGCTTGAGGGCGATCTTCTCCTTGATCTTGGTGTCATAGACCTTGTAAACCCGCCCCATCCCGCCCTTGCCCAGCTCCTCGATGACCTGGTAGCGTCCGGCAAAGGCTGAGCCCGTGGTCAGCTCCTTGACCGGGGTCTGAAAGGTTTCGGTCCTCGGGCCGGGGACATGTCCCCCGAGCGAAGTCCCGCACTTGCTGCAGAAGCCGCTGTCCGAGGGATTGTCAAAATAACAACGCGGGCACTTCATCCGGGCCTCAAGTGAAGACTTTCGTTTTTTTGATTCCCTTCCTTACCTTGCCTCAAAATTAGCACTCTCCCCTCATCCTGTCAATCCAATTCCATTGCAGGAGGCGTTCATGCTCCGCTTCGGATGCCGGGGAAGATAGGCGCCCGCTATGGCGCAAGATGTATTCCGCGAAACGGGCCGTCGTCGCGGAAGGCTCGGGATCTTTATTACGGCGGATCTATCCTTCAAAGCTGCCGCGCCGCTTCAAGCAGCTCTTTGGCCTCCGCCTCCTCTTTTCCGCCCAGGTAGAGATATCGCTGGAGGTGGAAGGCCGCCTTTTTTCTATTCCCCTTTTCCAGATAGAGCCGGCCCAACTCGAGGTGCGGCTCCGGGTCGCCCGTCTCAAGCTCCACGGCATTCTCGTATTCTTTGACGGCCTCTTCAAGTTGACGGCGGGATTGATACATTTCCCCCAGGGATTTGTGAGCGTAGAAAGCAACGGGCTTCTTGTATACGACGACCGACGCCTGAAGCTCGCCCCCGGACAGGACCGACCTCGTCCGCTCGCCCCTGCGGTTTCTGTCGTGCTTTATGGCCTTTCGCCATTCTTTCTCAGCTCCGGGCTCGTCTCCCAAGGCTAAGAGCGCGGCGCCGAGATTGCAGTGTCCGACCGCGTCTTCGTCATCGAGCTCCAGGACTTTCTCGAAGGCCAGCCGGGCTTTCTCGACCTCTCCCCTCTCATAGGCGGCGCGTCCGAGAAGGTCATAGGCGTCCAGAAAACCGTTGCCTTCCTCCAGGGCTTTTGAAAATGTCCAGCGAAAGACCGGGGTTTTCAGCGGTCGGCGAAGGGATTCGCCTTTTCTGTCTCTCAATCGCCTAACAAGGTGGGGAGGCAAGCCGCCGAAATAGTCCCTCGCCCGGAGGGCCATTAGGGCATGATGCTCGGCTTGGCCGGATTCTCCCTGCCAGAGCATAACCATGCCTAGGTTGAAATGGATCTCCGGGCACTCCGGGTTGATCTTCAGCGCGTTGCGGAACCTCGGGACGGCATCCGGAATCCGGCCGTTCTGGATGAACGACAAGCCGGCGGCATTTAAATTCTGCAGAACGATCCCGAGGTCATTCTGGAGCCTGTATGTGTATTCCCTGTCCGGACGGTCGATGACGTCCCTGGAGAGGGCCAGGCCGGAGGGACAGGGCTCATCCGTCCCGGCCGCCGGCCCGAGTTTTTTCAGGCTGCATTCCAGGCCTTTTTTCGCCGCTTCATCGGAAGGGTCGATGGCCAGGCAGTCTTGAAACCAGGCCGAGGCCTTGGAGAAGTCTCCGCTGTTATAGCTCGCCGCCGCCAGGTTGAAGAGGGCCTCCTTGAAATCGGGTTTTAGAATGAGCGCCTTTTGAAAATGGTCGGCGGCTTGAGACCAGGAGTCGCGGCTTCCCGACTCCAGGCCCAGAAGGAAAAGAAATTCCGCCTGAGGGCCGAGGGCCCGGACCGCTTCAGCGGCGACCCTGCGGACGGATTCCCAATTGCTCCGGCCATGCTCCAGGTTGATAAGCTGGACATAGCATCTGACCGCGTCAAAGCCTTTATCCAGGGCGTTCTTGAAACACAGCTCCGCCTGCTCGTCATTCTTGTTTTCTTTCTGACTCATTCCCAGAATGAACCAGCTCAATCCTCCCAGGCGGGTGTTCTCCGGGCTCAGCTCCACAAGGAATCCCCGCTGCTTCATGAACTCTCCGGCCTTGTCCATCCCGCCGCGTTTGAAGAGGAGGCAAGTCAAAAGGTCATAAGCGTCTTCGTTGTCCGGGAACCTGTTCAATTCTTCTTTCAGCCAAAAAAAGGCTTCCTCGACAGAGCCGAGTTGGTACTGGGCGTAGGCCATTTTTTTTCGCACATCCCGGAGCGGAGGGCCTTCAGACTGAGCCCTTCTGTATCTTTCCGCGGCAGACCGATATTCCATCATGTCCAGCAGCAGGTCCGCTTCTTTAACGAGGTCGGTCGGAGATTCTGCGCAGAGAGGGAGGCCAAGGAATAGAATAGCCGCCAGGAGCACAGGCAAGGTTTTCATCCTTGCCGACCCTCTCCCCTGTACTGGAACAAAGCTCGGTCCCGCGGGAAGACGTTTAGCGGAGGAAATTCTTATAAGGCACGAGGGGCAACGCCGCGCCCTCGACATAGCGCCAGACCGAGTACAGCTCGTCTTTTTTCGGGACGAGGTTAAACCGCTGGTAGGAGATCAACCCGAACTGGGACTGGGGCTCGAGCAGGAGAGGGATGAGCGCCGCCGCAGGCTGGGCGCAGGAGACATAAAAATCCCCCTTGCGGGCCGAGGCTGATATCGGTCTTTTCTCCACATCGATTTTCTTCGGCGGCAGCCAGTCGATATCCGAGGGTTCGATGTCTGTGACGGAGTAAGCCTCGACGGGCAGGGCAACGTCCCTGGTGAACAGGTCGACGGCGATGCGGTGACGCAACAGGTTTTCGACGACCTCTCCTTTATCCGCGGGGATGATATAGCCCAGCGGCCGCGGAACGGCCAGCCGGGATTCGACCAGCGGGAACCAGTTCTTGACGACCTCTTCCACGACCTTGAACCGTTCGGGGAACCGATAGGGCTCAATGTCCGAGGCGGCCAAGGTCTCCCCCGCTTTCTTATCGCCCCTGAGGACGCCTCGAGCCTGCGCGGGCGGCGCCTCGAACCTTTTGCGGACGACCTGCGGGACATTCGGGTCGCGGGCGTATTCCATCCGAATGTGGATCAGGTCTTCGCCCTTGTAAACCCGCGCCTTGTCCAGCTCCTTCTCCCTCAGGCCGCCGACCAGGGCCAGGATCCCTTCTCCGTGCCCGACGACGGCTTCGGCCCAATGCCTCAAGCCCTGCGCCTGCCAGGATGTCCTTTCCTTGAGCGTCGGCAGGTCGTGTCGCGAGGCGCATTCCATGATGAACGACAGCGTCTGGTAGATTCCCGGTGCGTTGCGGCCGTCGTTGACCTCGAAGGTGCTATAGCGGAGCATCATCTCCCTGTTGCGGAGCATCTCCTGGGGG
>CAZFTV010000191.1:0-3629 GCA_964521765.1 uncultured Eubacteriales bacterium | reverse complement strand
ACAAGTACGGAACCTACACGTATCGCGGACAGGAATGTCTTGAGGGGGAAATCGAAGAAGATAAAGTTGCAGAGACATTTGGATCTGGAATTATTGAAGAAGATTATTTTGCGCCTTTAACATGAAGATAGATTTCAGCCGGATTTGATGTCCTGGAGACAAAAAGTAAGTCTGAAGAAAAAAAAGGGGACGGCCGCGGATGCGGCCGTCCCTGATAAATCCTTCCCGCGGGCGGGCCTTAATCCGTGTCGGCCGTGCCCTTGAGAAAGTTCTCCACCCACTCCGTGGTGGCGCTCTTGGGCCGCTCGATGGGGAAGCCCAGCGCCCGGCTCCAGATGAGCTGGGCCAGGACGCCGATAGCCCGGGAGACGCCGAAGAACACGGTGTAGATGTCGTACTCGGTCACTCCGTAGTGCCACAGCAGGCAGCCGGAGTGCGCGTCGACGTTGGGCCAAGGGTTCTTGGCCTTGCCCTGTTTCAACAGGATATCGGGGGTCACTTCGAAGACCATGCTGACGACCTTGAAGATGTCGTCGTTGGGCAGGTGCTTCAGGGCGAACTCGCGCTGGGCCGTGTAGCGGGGGTCGGTCTTGCGCAGGACGGCATGACCGTAGCCGGGCACGACCTTTCCGCCGGCCAGGGTGTCCCAGATGTGCTTGGACAGCTGATCCTTGGTCGGGACGCCGCCCAGGGTTTTCATCAGGTCCATGATCCAGCGCAGGACTTCCTGGTTGGCCAGTCCGTGAAGCGGGCCGGCCAGGCCGTTCATGGCCGCCGACAGGGAATAGTAGGCGTCGGACAGGGCCGAGCCGACCAGGTGGCAGGTGTGGGCCGAGACGTTGCCGCCCTCATGGTCGCTGTGGATGACCAGGTAGAGGCGCATGAGCTCCATGAAGGCCGGGTCCTTGACGCCCAGCATATGGGCCAGGTTGCCCCCCCAGTCGAGCTTCGGGTCGGCCGGGATGTGCTTGTCGCCCTTGTAGGACCGGTTGTAGATGTAGGCGGCGATGGCCGGCAGCTTGGCCAGCAGGTTCATCGTGTCCTCGTACATCGGGTCCCAGTAATCCTTCTTGTTGATGCCGGCGCGGTATCTCTCGGCGAAGACGGAATCCTTCTGGAGCTGGAGGATGGCCAGAGAGAACTGAGTCATGGGGTGCGTATCCCTGGGGACCGCGTTCATCATGTCCAGGAGATACTTGGGCAGCCCGTTCCGCTTCCGCCATTCCTCGGTGACGGCCTTGACGTCGTCGTCCGTGGGCAGGTCGCCGGTCAGGAGCAGGTAGAAGATGCCCTCGGGCAGGGGCTCGGAGCCGCCCGGCGCTTTGGGGAGCTTGGCCTGGAGCTCGGGGATGGAGAAGCCCCGGAACCGGATCCCCTCGAACTTGTCCAGGAGCGAGGTGTCCCAAATCATGCACAGGACGTCCCGGACTCCGCCGTAAGCCTGGGAGATGGTGACATCCGACAGCTTTTTCTCCCCGTGCTCCTTGAGGATGCCCTTGACCCTCTCCTGCATCGGGGGGATTTTGGCCGCCAGTTTTTCCTTTAATGACGCCATGAGAGAAACCTCCTTTAAAGTGACCTCAATTTATTTAAAAGAGAGAAAAAACCTCTTCTCGGCTCCATTCCTTATATAATAGAAAAAACGGCCTGTCAATCTTTTCCGGTCCGCTCCCGGCTCTTGTTTTTCTCGGCCCGGCTTGGATTGACAGAGCCGGAACAAAGCCCGTATCATGGATGTGTTTTCAACTGAACGGAAGAGGAGAGCACGCCATGGTGATTGCCTTTTTGGTCGTCATCGGCCTCATCGTCCTTTTTGTGGTGGGGATGTACAACGGCCTCATCACCCTGCGCAATCGCTGCGACAACGGCTGGGCCCAGATCGATGTCCAGCTCCGCCGGCGCTATGACCTCATCCCCAACCTCGTGGAGACGGTCAAGGGGTACGCCAAGCACGAGCGGGAGGTCTTCGAGCGGGTGACTCAGGCCCGCACCCAGGCCATCAACGCCGGGACTGTCAAGGAGCAGGGGCAGGCCGAGAACATGCTTCAGGGCGCCCTCAAGAGCCTGTTCGCCGTGGCCGAGAACTACCCCGAGCTCAAGGCCAACCAGAATTTCCTCATGCTCCAGGAGGAACTGGCCGGGACGGAGTCCAAGGTGGCCTACTCCCGGCAGTTCTACAACGACTCGGTGATGAAGTACAACACCCGTCTCCAGGTCTTTCCCTCCAACATCCTGGCCGGGATGTTCGGCTTCAAGGGCCGCGAGTATTTCGAAATCGGCGAGGCGGAAGCCAAGGGACCGGTCAAAGTCAGCTTCTCCTAGCTTGCGGCGGCCTGCCTGCCGAGCGCCGGGATGTTCGAGCAGATCTCGGAGAACAAGTTCAAGTCCGGAGTCCTGGTCTTCTGCTTCCTGGCCCTGATTTTTTTCCTGGCCTGGCTGCTCCAGTATCTCCTCGGGTTCGGCGTGAGCGGATTCATCCTCGCCCTGCTCATCGCCGCGGCCTCCGCCTTCTTCAGCTACTGGGCCAGCGACAAGATCGTGCTGGCCATCAGCCGCGCCCGGCCGGTGACCAAGGAGGAATATCCCTATCTCTACAACGTCGTCGAGGGCTTAACCATCGCCGCCGGCATCCCCGCGCCCCGCTGCTATGTCATCGACGACACGGCGCCCAACGCTTTCGCCACGGGACGCAACCCCAAGAACTCGGTCATCTGCGTCACCACCGGACTCCTGCAGAAGCTCAACCGGGTGGAGCTTGAGGGAGTCATCGGTCATGAAATGTCCCACATCAAAAATTACGACATCCTCCTCCAGACCCTGACCGTGGTCATGGTGGGCATGGTCGCGCTGCTGAGCGATTGGATTCTTCGCGGAGTTTTCTGGGGGGGCGGCCGCCGCCGCTCGACCGGCCGGGGGAAAGACGGCTCGCTGACCTTGATCCTGGTCGCCGTGGGGCTCGTCCTGGCCGTGCTCAGCCCCATCATTTCCCAGCTCATCCGGCTGGCCGTCTCCCGCCGCCGCGAGTTTCTGGCCGACGCCTCGAGCGCCCAGCTGACCCGCTACCCGCCCGGACTGGCCTCGGCCCTGAGGAAGCTCGCCGCCGACACCGAGCCGCTCGAGGCGGCCAACAAGGCCACCGCCCACCTTTATATCATCAACCCCCTGAAAAACGTGAAGGGGGTCGTGAACAAGCTGTTCAGCACCCATCCGCCCGTCGAGGAGCGCATCGCCGCCCTGGAGCGGATGTGAGGACTTGTATTTCTAAAATCGGTCCCATATAATATTTTTCCCCTGGCGGGGTCGTAGTTCAGCTTGGTTAGAACGCCGGCCTGTCACGCCGGAGGTCGCGAGTTCAAGTCTCGTCGGCCCCGCCATCCCTCTCCGAAACCAGCCTCCTTTCGCCCCCCTATTTCTTAGGGGGGCGTACAGGGGGGTGAAGAGGGTTAAGAAGATCATAGGCTGGTTTCGGAATCTTCGCTTTCACCAGCTTCCTTGGCCTTCCTTAAGCCCCCCTTAATTCGCTAAGGGGGGCTGGGGGGATTAATATTATTAAGACAAAGAAAGAGGTGGCTTCGGCAAGTCTTATGCCACCGATCTTTCGCCCCCCTATTTCTTAGGGGGGCGTACAG
>CAZFTV010000190.1:0-3629 GCA_964521765.1 uncultured Eubacteriales bacterium | reverse complement strand
GGACCTTGCCCGAGGGCGGGATGATGGCGTTGTGGGCCCGGGCCAGGCGGGTGATCGAGTCGAGGAGCACGACCACGTCGCGCTTGAGCTCGACCAGCCTCTTGGCCTTTTCCAGGACGATGTTGGCCACCTGGGTGTTGCGGACCGGCGGCTCATCGAAGGTGGAGGCCACGACCTCGCCGTTGACGCTGCGCTGGAAGTCGGTGACCTCCTCCGGCCGCTCGGCCACGAGGAGGACGATGAGGAAGATCTCGGGATGGTTCTTCTCGATGGACTTGGCGATGGTCTTCAGCAGCGTGGTCTTGCCCGCCCGGGGCGGCGAGACGATCAGGCCCCGCTGGCCCTTGCCGATGGGCGTCAGCAGGTCCATGACCCGGGCGTTCATGTTCTTGACGTTGCCGTCCTGGAGCTTGATCTTCTCGAAAGGATAGAGGGGCGTGAGCTGCTCGAAGTGGATGTTGCGGCGCTTGTCGAATATCTCGTCCGGATGGAGAAAATTAATGGCTTCAATCTTGATCAGGGCGAAGTATTTCTCGCCGTTCTTGGGGGGGCGGACGATTCCCGAGATTGTGTCTCCCGTGCGGAGCTGAAACTTCCGGATCTGCGAGGGCGAGACGTAGATGTCGTCCTGGCTGGGCAGGTAGCTGAACTCCGGCGCGCGTAGAAAACCGAACCCGTCCTCCAAGCACTCCAGGACGCCCTCCGAAAACAGAAGGCCTTGTTTCTTGGCCTGGGCCTCGAGGATTTTAAAGATCACGTCATGCTTGGTGACTTTTTCCTTCAGCTCCTCCTCGGGCACCCCGGCCTGTCCGGCGAGGCGCATCAGAGGGGCAAGGTCTTTCTCCTCCAGCTCGAGCAGGCTGTATTCCTTGGGCCTTCGGCCCCGGCCGGAGGCCTCGGCCTGGGCATCCGCGGCTTCCGTGCCCGTCTGGACAACAGGGTCCTTGAGGGTGTCTTCGTTTTTCGGCATGTTGTGCATCCTTTATTGATTTGTCCGCCTCCGGCCGTTCCCGGCCCCGGGGCGTGCGCGAGAGTCTGGGTGATGTCGTGGCGGCGCTCCCGCCGCTCCTTCCCCTCGGCCGGGGTGCGGCTGCCCGCGGGAAGTCAGTGAGTCAGCGAGGGTTCCTCCTCCTTGCCCATCCCTTCCCCTTTCCCGGGGGTCGAGGGGGGCCCGGATTTTTTCTTCTTGCCGGAGATCCTAGCCGGCAGGTCCTTGGTGAGAACGATTCGGAACACTTCGTCCATGTGTTCCACGAGATGAATCTTCATCTTCTGGCCTATGGCCTTGGGCAGGTCCTTCAGGTCGGGCTTGTTGTCCAGGGGAAGGATAGCTTCCCGGATGCCCTCCCGAAAGGCGGCCAGGAGCTTTTCCTTGACTCCGCCCACGGGCAAGACCTTGCCCCGGAGAGTGATTTCTCCGCTCATGGCGATTTTCTTGCTGACCGGAATGTCGCTCAGGAGGGAGAGGATGGCGATGGCGAGCGTGATGCCTGCCGAGGGGCCCTCCTTGGGCGTCGCGCCCTCGGGCACGTGGACATGGATGTCGAAATTCTTGTGGATGTCCTTGGCGATGTTCAGCTCGAAGATCTTCCCCCGGACATAGCTGAATGCCGCCCGGGCGGATTCCTGCATGATCTCGCCGAGCTGGCCGGTCAGGGTGAACCCCCCCCTGCCGTGGACCTTGGTGGCCTCGAAGGTCAGGAGCTCGCCGCCAAACTCGGTCCAGGCCATGCCGATGGCCACGCCCACTTCGTCCTTCTTCTCAATCAGCTTGCGCCGGAACTTAGGGATGCCCAGATAGTCCTCCAGGTTCCTCTCCGTGACATGCTCACTGTGCGTCTTTCCCTTGACCACGACCCGCTTGACCGTCTTGCGGCAGATCGACGTGATCTCGCGCTCCAGGCTCCGGACGCCGGCCTCCCGCGTATACTCCTGGATGAGCTTCCGGAAGGCCTTGTCCGAGATCTTCAAATTGGCATCCTTCAGACCGTGAGCCTTCATCTGCTTGGACCACAGGAACCGCAGGGCGATCTGGAGCTTCTCCTCCTCGGTATAGCCGGCAAGGCGGATGATCTCCATGCGGTCGACGAGGGGACGGGGAATGGGCTCCAGCATGTTGGCCGTGACGATGAACATGACCTGGGAGAGGTCGAAGTCGGTGTCGATGTAGTGGTCGAGAAAGGCGCTGTTCTGTTCCGGGTCGAGGACTTCCATGAGCGCCGAAGCCGGGTCGCCGCGGAAATCCATGCTCATCTTGTCCACTTCATCGAGAAGGAAGACGGGGTTTCGCGTGCCGGCCCGCTTGATCATCTGGATGATGCGCCCGGGATAGGCGCCGATATACGTCCGGCGATGTCCTCGGATCTCGGCCTCATCGCGCACTCCGCCGAGCGACAGGCGGACGAACTTGCGTCCGGTGGCCCGGGCGACGCTCCGGGCCAGGGAGCTCTTGCCAACCCCCGGGGGGCCGATCAAGCCCAGGATCACGCCCTTGGGGTTCGTCACCAGCTGCCGGATGGACAGAAACTCGAGCATGCGTTCCTTGACCTTTTCCAGGCCGTAATGGTCCTCGTTCAGGATCCGCTCCGCTTCCTTAATATTTCTCTTTTCGCGGGATTTCCTGTTCCAGGGCAGGGCGATCAGCCAATCCAAGTAGTTGCGGCAGACCGTGGCTTCGGCCGACATGGGGGGCATGGTCTCCAGCCTCTCGATCTCCTTCATCGCTTTTTCTTCGGCGTCCTTGGGCATCTTGGCCCGGGCCACCTTCTGCTTCAGCTCCTCGACCTCGTTGGCCTGTTCGTCCTTCTTCTGCCCGGGCGGGCCGGGAAACGCGGACGGGATCCCCTCTCCTCGAAGAGGAAACTTCCGGCGCTGGGCTTTTGGGCCCTCGGCCTTGAACTTGGCCTGCAGACGACCGACCTCTCCCTCCAGGAGATGATGCAGCCGCCGGATGCGTTCCGCGGCGGACACCGTCTCGAGCAGGTTCTGCTTCTCGTCCAGCCCGAGGTAGAGATGGGAGGCGATGATGTCGGCGATCCGGTCCGGAGTGTGGTCGCGGAGCGCGGGCATGATGGACTGAAAGCTGGCGTTCTGGCTGAGCTTAAGGTACTCTTCGAACAGCTCGAGGATCTTTTTCAGAAGCTCGCGCGTCTCGGTCCCCGTGTCCTCGACGTCCTTTACTTCCTTGGCCAGAACCTGGTAGAAGGGCGACGTGCTCAAGTACTCGATGATCCGGGCCCGCCGCTTGCCCTCGACGATGACCTTGATGTTCTTGTCGTCCATGGCCACGGTGCGGATGATCTTAGCGATGACCCCCAGGGAGTAGATGTCTCGGGACGTGGGGTTGTCGAGGGCGGGGTCGATTTGCGCCGAGAGGAAGATGAGTCTGTCCGACTCCTCGGCTTTCTCCAACGCCTGGACCGATGAGTTTCGGCCGATGATGAACGGCACCAGGGTGGAGGGAAAGATGACCAGGTCCCGCAGGGGAATCAGGGGAACGTTGTGGATGTATTCCGCCTGTTCGTTGGGCTCGCTCATCATCAGACTCCGGAGGCGACCTTGAGTTTTTCGAAGCTGAACTCGCTGTCCTCGACCATTTTTTTTGTGACCTTGATCTTGGAGGCCTTCTT
>CAZFTV010000189.1:0-3649 GCA_964521765.1 uncultured Eubacteriales bacterium | reverse complement strand
GCATCTCGCCGGCGATCTTGTGCATGTTGGGCAGCATGAGCATCAGGCCCTGGGACGCCGTGAAGGTCGTGGTCAGCGCGCCGGCGGTCAGGCTGCCGTGGACGGAGCCGGCGGCGCCGGCCTCGGACTGCATCTCGATGACGTCCAGCGTCCGGCCGAAGATGTTCTTCCGGCCCTGGGCGGCCCATTCGTCGGCCAGCTCTCCCATGGTGGAGGAGGGCGTGATGGGATAGATGGCGGCGACTTCGCTGTAGGCATAGGCTACGTGGGTGGCGGCCGTGTTCCCGTCGATGGGTTCAAAGTGCTTTTTCATGATGATTGACTCCTATGAATTCGGGCCTGACTCCTCGCTAAAAAAGGCGTTATGATACTCCCGTCGCACTTAATTTTCAACATCTGGGTCGGCATCGAAAACCTCTCCGGATCCGTCCTCGCCGGGGACGGCCGCGGGTCTTGGAAGCTGCAGCCCCGAGACGGGTCGGCCACCTTATCTATAATCACGAAATCAGAGAGGCTTTCGTCGGTCTAGGGATGGCGCCTAGTCCCTGAGCTCCGTCCGGCCCTCGAGGGCTTTCCTCATGGTCACCTGGTCGGCAAAATCCATGTCCGCGCCCACGGGCAAGCCCATGGCCAGCCGGGTCAGGCGGAGAGGATGGCCTCTCAACAAGCCGGCCAGGTAGTGAGCCGTGGCTTCTCCCTCGACCGTGGGATTGGTGGCCAGGATGACCTCCTGGAACCGTCCTTTTCGGACTCTCTCCAGAAGTTTTTCCGCGCCCAGGTTGTCCGGCCCTTTGCCCTTGAGAGGGGCCAGGGTGCCGAGGAGGACGTGGTAGCGGCCCCGATAGGCGCCCGTCTTCTCGATCGAGGAGATGTTGTAAGGCTCCTCGACGACGCACAGCTCGGCGTCCGTCCGGTCGGCGTCGGTGCAGATCGAGCAGGGGTCGACATGAGTGATATTGTTGCAGACCGAGCAGTAGAAGAGGCGCTGCCGGACCTGGGTGATGGCCTCGGCCAGGCTGTCGGCCTCTTCCTGCGGCAGGCTCAGGACGTGGAAGGCGATCCTCTGCGCCGTCTTGGCTCCGAGGCCGGGGATTCTGCGCAGCTCCTCGATGAGACGATGGAGCGGCCGGGCGTACTCGAACATCAGCCCATCCCCGGCAACTTGAGTCCGGCGCCCAAGCTCCCCAGCTTCTGGGCCAGGATGTCGTTGACCTTGGCGTTGGCGTCGTTGAAGGCGGCGACGATCAGGTCCTGGAGCATCGACACGTCGTCCCGGTTGACCACTTCCGGCTCCAGGCGCAGAGCGTGAAGGTTCTTCTGGCCGTCCAGGACCACGGTCACCATGCCGCCGCCGCTCGACCCCTCGACCCGAAGCTCGGCCATCTCGCGCTGCATCCTTTCCTGCATCTCCTGCGCGCCCTTGAGCATTTTCTGAAGGTCACCGAAGCCTTTCATCGGTCTCTCCTTAGTCCTCTCCCCGGGAAGGCTTGGCTTTTTCCACGGACAGCACCGTGCCCTTGAACGTGTCCACGAATTGCCTGACCTTGGGGTCATTCAGGGCCCCGTTCGCCTCGCGACCGCGCGGCTGCGCCCCGCGGGCATCCTCCTCCGGCATCTGGACCTTCAGCCTGACCCGCAACCCGCTCGCCTCCGAGGCGGCCTTCTCGACCAGGCGGGCTTCGTCACGCACGGCCTCGGCCGTTTGGCGCATCCCCGCGCCGAAAGAGATCTCCAGAGTGACGGGACTCTGGACGCTGAACCTCTTATCGGTCGAAAACTTGATGTCCAGGGGCTCGCTCCTGACGGCCGCCGACTCAGCCTTGGCCAGGAGGGCGGCCAGGGAGCTCTTCTGCTTCTGGAGCACTTCGATCGCCCCGGACAGGATGTCTTGAGGCTTGGCTGTTCGAGGGGCCGGACCGGAGGCGGGCGGCTGAGAAAGAGCATTGACCTCAGGCCGGGGAGCGAAAACCTGCGGCCGGCCGTGCTGGGCGGCCGGCGCTTGCGCCCGGAGGGGCGGGGAGGCGGCGGAACGGGCGGCGGCTTTAAGTCCCTCGACCTCCCGGAGGAGATCAGAAAGGGGGACGAGGTCCTTGAAATGGCACATCTTGATGAGAAGGGATTCGAGGAATATCTGGGGGTGGGAGGAGAATTTCAACCCCGCTTCCTCGTTCTGCAGCGCGACCAGACAGCGGAGCAATTCCTCGGCTGAAGCGCGCCCGGCTTCCTCGCGAAGCCGGGCGACGTCCTCGGGCCCGAGGAGGAGCATCTCTCCCGGAGAATCGACGGTCCTGACCAGGAGGATCTCGCGGAAATGACGAATGAGCTTTTTAGCGAACGCGCGGAGGTCATAGCCCTGATTGATGACTTTTTCCACGAGGGGGAAGATGTCCTGGGGCCGCCGGCCGAGGACGGCCGAGCTGAACTCCAGGAGGAGGTCGCGGCTTACGGTGCCGAGGATCTCCCGCAGGTCCGCGTCCTTGACTTCGGTCCCGCTGAAGGCTACGGCCTGGTCGAGCAGGCTCTGGCCGTCGCGCAGGCTGCCCTCGGCCGCCTCGGCGATCAAAGACACGCCGTAGTCGGAGATCGAAATGTCTTCCTTGCGGGCGATCTCGACGAGGTGGTTGGTCAGGTCGCGGTGGGAGATTTTTTTGAACTCGAAATATTGGCAGCGGGAGACGATGGTCGCCGGAACCTTGGAGAACTCCGTAGTGGCGAAGATGAACACCGTTTTTTCCGGAGGTTCCTCCAGGGTCTTGAGCAGGGCGTTGAAAGCCTCCCTGGTCAGCATGTGGACTTCATCGATGATGATGATTTTATACCTGGCCTGGAGGGCCTTGTAGCGGAGGTTTTCCCGGAGATTCCGGACGTCATCGATGCCCCTAGTTGAGGCGCCGTCGATCTCCAGGACGTCCGTGAGGCGATCCTCGTTGATGGCCCGGCAGAATTCGCACTGATTGCAGGGCTGGGGCGTGGGGCCGGTCTGGCAGTTGAGGGCTTTGGCCAGGATCCGGGCGACCGAGGTCTTGCCCACGCCTCGCATGCCGGAAAAGAGGTAGGCCTGGGCGATGCGCCCATGGGCCACGGCGTTCCTGAGGGTCTGGACGACCGTCTTCTGGCCGACCATTTCCTCGAAAGTTCTGGGCCGGTATTTTCGGGCGATGATCTCGTAGGAGTCGGTCATGGGTCTGCGGTCGGGCCTGCGCGCCGGAGGCCGGGTGCTCGCGAAGGACTGATTATATTACCATAAAAAGAGATATTTTAGAATTCTTCGGCATCCCAAATTTGCTTATGGGCTCCTTAGGAATTTAGGATCTGGCCGGACCATAAAAAAAAAGAGTTCTCTTCCATCTTCAGTGGGTTGACGCATTTGGGAGGGAGACCGGTCTGAAGCATTATTCCAGTGCCGAGGGTGTCTTTTTTGGAGTGCGGCGACGCGTCGCCGCTTTCAAAGCGGCCTCATGAGGCCGCACTCCAAAAAAAATCCGCCTTGCTGCCGGATGGAAGCGGTGACCACTGTGAGCTGACGCGCTAGAGAGGGAGACAGGCCTCCCCACACAAAATGGAAGAGAACCAAAAAAAGAGATCAGGGCAAGGGGGAGGGCGTGAAAAATCCGGCCCGTGAGCGAGGCCAAAGCCCAAGCCCTTATAG
>CAZFTV010000188.1:858-3661 GCA_964521765.1 uncultured Eubacteriales bacterium | reverse complement strand
CGGGGACATCCCGTAGCTTGGGAAGGAAAACCGTGGCCCCGGCGCTCCGTGATGAAAATGGGGGGGGAGGGTTTTTTAGTGAAGCCCAGGGTAAAAAAAGCGGATTGCAGTCCACCAAAAATATCTCTGAGGCCATCTTCCGCCCCGGCCTTTTTAAAGGACAACAGAGAGCGCTATCGTGCCCTGCTCGAACATCTCCCCGTCGGAGTCTACAGGACCACCCCCGACGGGCGCATCATCGAAGCCAACCGCGCCCTGTGCGAAATCCTGGCCGCGGCCAAGCCATCGAATCTGAACCGAGTCAACGTCAAGGAACTGTATGTCAAGGCCAGGGATCGGGACGATCACCTCAAGAGGCTGGAAAAGAAAACAATCGTCTTCAAAGAATTTGAAATGAAACGGCTGGACGGAAGCAAAGTCTGGGTCCGAGACCATCCCCGGGCGGTCCGGGACTCCCGCGGCCGGGTGATCTACTACGACGGCATCATCGTGGACATCACCGCCACGAAAAGAGCTGAAATACAACTCCACAAGGCCTTGTCCGACCTGGAGAGGGTCAATAAAAAATATTACAATCAGTCGCTGACCGATGATTTGACGAAGCTCTACAACCGCCGGGGCTTCTTCTCCTTCTCCCAGCAGCTCCTCCGCATCTCCAAGAGGGTGCGGAACTCCATCTTCCTGGTCTTCCTGGATGTCGATAACCTCAAGGCCATCAATGACAGCTGGGGCCATAAGCAGGGCGACCGCGCCCTGTTCGAATTCGCCCAGATCCTCAAAGAGACTTTTCGAGAGTCGGACGTTATCGGCCGCGTGGGCGGGGACGAGTTCGCCGCCCTCGTCCTCCTGCACTCCCGAAGCGAAGGCCGCGTCCTGCTCGAAAGGCTCCGGGACCGGCTCGATGCCTACAACCGCCAGCGAAAGAGGAAATTCACCCTCGAAGCGAGCATGGGCGTAGTGTGGTGCGGTCCGGACCAGCGCCGTTCGCTCGAGAACCTCCTCTTCGCGGCCGACCGGCGGATGTACTGGAACAAGCACCACAAGACGCAGATGGCGCTTTACCCCTCGGCCTTGCGATCCTAGACTCGAAAATCCACGCTCATGACCTGGCCGCAGGCTTACGACCCGCTTCACAACACGCTCCTCTCCACCCTGGCCGCCGCGCTGCCCATCCTCGTCCTTCTCGGCAGCTTGGCCTTGTTCAGGGTCAAGGCCCACTTGGCCGCGCTGCTGGGCCTCCTCGCCTCTCTCACCATCGCTCTGCTCGTGTTCTCCATGCCGGCCGGCAAGGCCTTTCGGACGATCGGGCTGGGAGCCGCCTACGGCCTCTTCCCCATCGGCTGGATCATCCTCAACGTCATCTTCCTCTATCGCCTGACTCAGGAAGGAGGGCGTTTCGAAGTCATGCGCGACAGCCTGACGGGCATCACGCGCGACCGGCGACTCCAGGTGCTCCTGGTCGCCTTCTGCTTCGGGGCCTTTTTCGAGGGCGCGGCCGGTTTCGGCACGCCCGTGGCCGTCACGGCCGCCATCCTGATCGGGCTGGGTTTCCGGCCCCTCCAGGCGTCCGGCCTATCGCTCATCGCCAACACGGCGCCCGTGGCCTTCGGCGCCCTGGGCACGCCCATCATCGCCCTGGCAGCGGTGTCCGGCCTCGACCTCCAGGCGCTCAGCGCCATGGTCGGCCGACAACTTCCGTTTTTCTCCATCCTGGTGCCCTTCTGGCTGGTCTGGGCCTTCGCCGGCTTCAGAAAGACGGTCGAGGTTTGGCCGGCGCTCCTCGTGGCCGGCGCGTTCTTCGCCGTCCCCCAAGGATTCGTTTCGAATCTCCACGGCCCCTGGCTGGTGGACATCGTCGCGTCCGTATGCTCCATGGCCGCCCTCATCCTTTTTCTGCTCAAATGGAAGCCGAAAAAGATCTTTCTTTTTCCCGGCGACGAGCAAACAGCAGGCCGTTCCTCCCGGCCGACTCATTCCCGCGGGGACATCATGCGGGCCTGGATGCCCTGGCTCATCCTCAGCCTGATCGTCTTCCTCTGGGGCCTGCCGCCGGTGAAAGCATTTCTGGACGGTGTCTTCTCCGTCCGGACGCCCGTGCCGGGGCTCGACGGTCTCATCGTCCGCGTCCCGCCGGTCGTGTCCGAGGCCGCGCCCGAGGCGGCGGTTTTCTCCTTCAACGCCCTGTCCTTCACCGGCACGGGAATCCTTATCGCGGCCCTCATCTCCGCCGGCCTGATGCGGTTCTCCCCGCGGCAAGTCTTAAGCCTCTACGGCCGCACCCTGCTGCGCGTCCGTTACTCCCTCCTGACCGTGGCGGCCATGCTGGCCCTCGGCTACCTGACGCGCTACTCCGGCCTGGACGCGACTCTGGGGCTGGCCTTCGCCCGGACCGGGGTTCTTTATCCCTTTTTCGGCACCCTGCTCGGCTGGCTGGGGGTGGCTCTGACCGGCTCGGACACGTCCTCGAACGTCCTCTTCGGCAGCTTGCAGCGGATTTCGGCCGAACAGCTCGGCCTCTCCCCGATCCTCATGGCCGCGGCCAACAGCTCCGGCGGCGTCATGGGCAAGATGATCGACGCCCAGAGCATCGTCGTCGCCTCGACGGCCACCAAATGGTACGGACACGAGGGGGAGATCCTGCGCTATGTCTTCTTCCACAGCCTGGCCCTGGCTTCGCTCGTCGGCCTGTTCGTAACCATGCAGGCGTATCTCCGGCCGTTCGTCTCCATGGTCGTCAAGTAGATCCGGCCTTCCGGAGAGGCGGACGGCTTGACGTCCCCCGCATTCCTGCGTATGAATAGTT
>CAZFTV010000188.1:381-758 GCA_964521765.1 uncultured Eubacteriales bacterium | reverse complement strand
CGGGACGGGAGCGGGACGCTTTTCCCTGACGCCGTCCATCGGCTATATCGGGACGGTCGGGCTCGGAACCCTCCTTCCTCTCCCCCAAACGGCCGACGTCCCCGACATCAGGGTCCTCCTGGAAACGCGCGGCCCCGAAGGCGGCGTTTCGTTGGGGTATGCCTTCAGCCGGCGCTTCGAGCTCCAGCTCGCGCTTTCCGCGGGCGGAGTCCGGATCGCGAACGACGTCGGCATCGGCATCGGCGGCGGTCCCATGGGGAAGCACAAGGTCTCGGACGCCGTTCTCTGGAATCTGGGCGCAAGACTCCTTTACAGCCCCGTTGCCGGGACGATCTCGCCGTATCTCGCGGCAGGATTCGGTGCCGCCATCCTGGACA
>CAZFTV010000188.1:0-371 GCA_964521765.1 uncultured Eubacteriales bacterium | reverse complement strand
TCGGCGCCGGGATGAACATGCGGCTGTCGAGCCGGCTGAGGGCGGGTATCGAGGTCCTGGACGCGGTGAGCTTCTTTCGCTATTTCGAGGATTTCGGCATCGCCTATGCGGCGATCTATTCGGCCGACGCGAGAAGCGTTCAGCACCGCCTCGGGGTCAGGCTGAGACTGGGATATTCCTTCGGCCGGGGTTCCTGATCCCCCTGCCCCCTTGGAATTCAAGGGGGACTGGAGGAACGTGTCTCCTAAAAAAAGAGCGGACTGCCCTGCCCGGGCAGTCCGCCCCGAATCTCCAAAGAAAACCGATCGCTAGTTAATAACAGCGATCAGAAGCGGCCGCGGCCGCTGCCGCCGCCGAAACCGCCACGGCTC
>CAZFTV010000187.1:0-3704 GCA_964521765.1 uncultured Eubacteriales bacterium | reverse complement strand
GGAGCAAGCTCCAGGTGCGCGCCCTCCCCCCCGGCCTCCGGCAGAAAACGGCGCTTTTCGTCAGCCTCGTCTCGGACCCCGAGCTCGTTTTCCTCGACGAGCCGACCTCGGGCGTCGACCCCCTAGCCCGCCGCTCCTTCTGGCATACGATCTACGGGCTGCGCGAGCGGGGCAAGACGATCCTGGTCACAACCCATAACCTGGACGAGGCGGAATACGCCGACCGCATCCTGGTCATTCACCGCGGGACGATCGTCCTCGAAGGAGAGCCGCGCGCGCTTGTGGAGAGCCGAGGGGCCGAGTCGGTGGAGCAGCTTTTTCGGGAAGCGATCCGGGGGGAGACATGAAGCGCCTGGGGGCGGTTGTGGCCAAGGAGTTTTTTCATCTCCGGCGCGACCCGCGCAGCCTGGCCATCGTTTTTATCATGCCCCTCGTTCAGATCTTCATCTTCGGCTACGCCATCTCCTTCGACCTCGAGGACATCCCCATGGCCGCCGTGGATTTCGACCGCTCCGAGCCGTCGGCCGCGGTCGTGCGGGTCTTCGCCCGGTCCGGAGTGTTCGTCCTCCGGCCGCTCGGGGGCGACGGCGGCCTCGCTGCCGCCGAGCGGGCGCTCAGGTCGGGCGCGGTGAAGCAGGTTCTGGTCGTCCCCGCGGGTTTCGCCGGCCGGGTCCGGCAGGGCCGGACGGCCGAGGTCGGCCTCCTCATCGACGGCAGCGATTCCAACATCGCCAACAGGGTGTTCCAGAACAGCGAGGCCCTGCTGCAGCGCCACATGGCCGGTCTCAAAGGCCTGGAGGACGTTTTCCGGGTCAGAACCAAAGTCTATTTCAACCCCGAGAGCAAGAGCGTGTTCTTCTTCGTGCCCGGGCTGGTGGCCGTCATCCTGCTCATGATCTCGGCGCTCATCACCTCCTCGAGCATCTCGCGGGAGCGGGAGCTCGGCTCCGTGGAGCTGCTCTTCATCTCGCCCCTCCGCTCGGCTGAGATCATCGTCGGCAAGACCCTGCCCTACGTTCTCGTGGCCCTGGCCGTGGGCGGTTTCATCCTTCTCTTCTCCCATTTCTGGTTCGGCGTGCCGCTCAGGGGGAACCTGCTCGTCCTTCTGCTCTTCGCCCTGCTCTATGTCCTGGCCGGGGTCTCCTTCGGCATCCTGGTCTCGACCATCGCCCCCACCCAGCGCACGGCCATGCTGGGCTCGCTCCTGGCCACGCTCCTGCCCTCGATCCTCCTCTCGGGGTTCATCTTTCCGTTGGATTCCCTGTCGCCGATTCTGCGGAGCCTGTCCCTGGCCATTCCCGCCACCCACTTCCTGCGCATCATCCGCGGCGTGGTGGTCAAGGGGGCGGAGCTCCGGCACTTCCTGAAAGAGGGATTTTTCCTGACCGGTTTGAGCGTCCTGCTCCTCGCTCTGGCCGCGGCCAGGTTCACCGCGCTGCGGAGGAGGCGGCGGTGAGGCTGCTCTACCTGGTCAAGAAGGAGCTCCTGGAGGTCGTCCGCCAGCGGGAGCTCCTGGCGCTCCTGTTCATCGCCCCGCTCATCCAGATCGTCATCCTGGGCTATGTCATCACCACGGACGTGAAGAACATCCCGGTCGAAGTGGTGGACCTCGAGCAGGGACAAGTCTCGCGGGCCCTTACGGAGCGGATCATCCGCAGCCCCCTGTTCCGCGTCCGGGGCGTCTCTTACCGGGCTGAAGACGCCGGGGAACTGCTCCGGCGGGGCGAGGTGCGCGCGGTCATCGTCTTCCGCAAATCGGCGGAGCAGGGACAGCTTGCCTGGAAGCTCCCCGAGGTCCAGGTCCACGTGGACGGCGTCGACGCCAATTCCTCGCAGGTCGCCGCCGGCTACTTCAACGGCATCATCATAGAATACCTGAAACAGGATCTGGAGCGGGCCGGAGTCGAAATGCCGATCGAAATTCGGCCCCTGATCCGCTACAACCCGAGGCTCCGGAGCATCAATTCCATGGGGCCGGGCATCGTCGCCCTCCTCTTGACCGTTCTGGCCATGTTCATCACCTCGTTCTCGTTCGTCAGGGAACGCGAGCAGCAGACCATGGACACTCTGCTCATCTCCCGGCTCCGGCCCCTGGAGATCTTCGCCGGCAAGGCCCTGCCGGCGGTCATCGTCGGCCTCCTGGATATGGTCCTGGGCATCGCCGTCGTCATTCTCTGGTTCGGCATCCCGGTGCGGGGGGATCTGTTCTTTCTTTTCCTGGCGGCCGTGTTTTACTTGGCGGCCATCCTGTCCTACTCCCTCATCATTTCCACGGTGGTCTCCAACCAGCAGCAGGCCATGTTCTTCACCTGGTTTTCGCTCGTCCTGTTCCTTCTCCTCTCCGGGTTCTTCACCCCCCTGGAGAGCATCCGGGCCCGGGCACCGGCGCTCATGGTTCTCACCGACATCAATCCCTTGCGCTACCTGATCAAGATCATCCGCGAGATCTTTCTCAAGGGCAACGGCCCGGCCTTCTTCTGGCGGGACCTGGCGGCCCTGGCGGCCATCGCCCTGACCCTGACCTCGCTGTCGTTGCTGAACTTCAAGAGGTTCATTTCGAAATAGAGCCCATCATCATTCACGCTCTTTTCGGCATCATCAAACAGGCTTGGGGAAGAATATCTTATTATGTGACTTGCTGCTTCCGACTTTTCCTGAGACACCCGCTTTCTCGCCCCTGAATTGTTGGAAGAAGTTTTCCAGGTTTGTTATTCTTCTCCCTTATGATGTACGATTCCTTATAATGAATATTCTGGCCGGACGGTATTTCAGAACGCTTATGATTTTCAGCCTGGCTTTGGTTGGGGCGATGGTGTGCCGGCCGGGCGGGGCGGACCCGACGGCCGAAAGGGTGGACGCACTTTTTTCCGGCTTGATATCCGGTCAAGAGCCGGGTGCGGCGGTGCTCGTCCTCAAAGACGGACGCGTCGCCTTCGAGCGCGGCTACGGGATCGCCGACCTGCGCACGCTCCGCCCCATAGACGGCCGGACGAACTTCCGGCTGGCATCCATAAGCAAACAGCTCACCGCTGCGGCCGTCATGCTGCTTGTCGGCGACGGCAGGCTCCGCTATGAAGACAGGTTGACCGACGTCTTTCCGGACTTCCCCGCCTACGGCCGCGCCATAACCATCCGGCATCTCCTCAGCCACACTTCGGGCCTGCCCGACTACGAGGATCTCATGCCGCCCGTCGACCCGGAGATTCCCGGTGAACCGGCTCAGATCAAGGACGCGGAAGTTCTCGGCCTTCTGAAATCCCAAGCGGCCGGGACGTTTCCGCCGGGCTCGCGCTGGGCCTACAGCAACTCGGGCTATGTCCTGCTCGGCCTCGTCGTCGAAAAAGTCTCGGGCCTGTCTTTTGCCGATTTCTTGAAGGAGCGAATTTTTTCTCCCCTGGGAATGACGGGTTCAACGGCCTACGTGCGCGGCTATAACGATGTGCCGAATCGAGCCTACGGACATACGAAAACAGGCGCCCTGTGGCGGGAGACCGACCAGAGCCCGACCTCGGCGACCCTGGGCGACGGGGGCGTCTATTCCTCGCTCGCGGACCTCGCCGGGTGGGATGAGGCCCTGCGCCGGAACGCCCTCCTCAGCGAGGAGGAGACGCAGCCCGCCGTGACTCCCGTGGTCGTCCCGGGTGACGGCCCGACCGAGCCGGACGGGACGCCGGCCGCTTACGGCTTCGGCTGGGTCTTGAATT
>CAZFTV010000186.1:1172-3733 GCA_964521765.1 uncultured Eubacteriales bacterium | reverse complement strand
GGTTGGTCAGGACGATGTGGCCGCGGGCCCGGATGGCCTTGCGGGCGTCCTGGGGGGTGTCGCCGTCGTAGGTGAAGATGCGGATGTCCCGGCCGAGAAGCTTGATCGTCTCGTCGAGCTCGGCCCGCTGGTCCTGGGCCAGGGCCTTGGTGGGAAAAACGTAGGCGGCCCGGACCGAGGGGTCCTTGAGGATGGCGTCGAGCACGGGCAGGTTGTAGCACAGGGTCTTGCCCGAAGCCGTGGGCGTGACGACGACGATGTTCCGGCCTTCCCGGAGCTTTTCCCAGGCCCGCCGCTGATGGCTGTAGAGCCGCTCGAACCCTTTTTGGCGGAGGGCGTCGCGAAGCTCGGCCTGGACTTCGTCCGGGTAGTCCTCGAACGCCCCCTCCGAGGCCGTCAGGCGCTTGAAGGCGCACAGGGAATGGTTCTTCAGCCCGATCTCCTGGAGGAGGTCCAGGGACTTGATGAGGGCGATTTCTCTGTCCGTTGTCACAGCGCCGTCCCTTGCGTATCCTACCATAACGCCGCCGCGCCGGCCAATTTCCCCGGCGCGGCCTGAGCCTGGTCTGCGGCCTGGATGAATTCCAAGGCGAAGCCGCGTTGTCGGGGCGAGAGGACTGTTTCCAGGAGCAGGGAACCTTGCAAGTCTGAATTGCGTATACAGCAGAGAGGATATTGTCAATCAGGCGAAGTCTGTCTGCGGGAAACAGAGAAGGAGAAGGAGATGAAGAAGCAAAAAACCCGAAAAGCATTCGCCCCGGCGATGGTCATGCTCTTCGGCTGCGCGGCGCTCGCCGTCGCCGCCCCGCCGGCCGCCGAGCCCGTGGTCGTGCCCAAAACGGACAAGCCCCCGGTCATCGACGGCATCCTGGACGACGAGGCTTGGGCCGCGGCCCTCAGGGTGGAGGGCTTCAAGACCTTCCAGCCCGATTACGGCCGGGAGCCTGCTCAGAGGAGCGAGGGCTTTATGACTTATGACTCCGAGAGCTTTTATTTCGCCCTGCGCTGCTTCGACCTCGAACCGGACAAGATCAAGGCCTCGATCAACAAGCGGGACGCCATGTTCGAAGACGATTTCGCCGGCGTTTTAATCGATACCTTCAACGATATGCAGAGCGCCTTCGGGTTCCTCATCAACCCCCTGGGCATTCAAGGCGACGGCATGATGAGCATCAACGGCAACCTCGATCCGAGCTACGACATGGTCTGGTACAGCGCGGGGAAGGTCTCCAAGGAAGAAGGCGTTTTCACCGTGGAGCTGCGGGTGCCGCTGAAAAGCCTTCGTTTTCCCAATAAGCCGGAGATCACCATGCGACTGGCTTTCTTCCGCCAGATCGTCAGGGCTTCGGAGATGAACAGTTACCCGGAGCTCAACCCTGAAAAAGGAAGCATCCTGGGACAAACGCTTGCCATACGTGTCTCCGGACTGAAATACAAACGGGTCGTGGAAATTCTGCCGGCCCTGACTCACTCCACCCGTTACGGGCATTCGGAGGGGGTCATGAGCCGCGAGGAAAGCGCCACGGAGTTCAGCCTGACCGGCAAGGTCGGCCTGACTTCGGACCTGACGGCCGATGTCACCTACAACCCCGACTTCAGCCAGGTCGAAGCCGACGCCGGTCAAGTGGACGTCAACCTGCGCTACGACCTCTTCTTTTCTGAAAAGCGCCCTTTTTTCCTCGAGGGGAACGAGCTGTGGCAGTTCGCCGGAAACACGGAGGACGCCCCGCTGGCCATGGTCGTCCATACGCGGACGATCATCAACCCCATTTTCGGCCTGAAGCTCTCGGGCAAACTGTCGGCCAAGGACACGTTGGCGGCCATCTACGCCCGGGACGACCTTCCGGGTGACGAAGTGGACGAGCGCCCGGATTTCGCCATTTTCCGCCTGCGGCACGCTCTCCGGGGCGATTCCTACCTGGGCGGGTTCTACACCGGCCGGGAATACGGCCGGGGGTTCAACCGCTTCGGCGGCCTGGACGGCCGATTCCGCCTGACCAACACGTCGGTCGCCTCCTTTCACATGTTCGGGTCATGGACCCGGGAAGGCGGCGGCGACGGTACGGAGCCCGGTCATGCCCTGGCCCTGGGTTATAACTACTCCACGCGCCGGGTCAACCTGGAGCTCGGTTACCAGGACGTCTCGCAGGATTTCCGGGTGGATACAGGCTTCCTGACCCGCACGGGCGTGCGGCGGCTGGGCTTGTTCGGAATGTACTCTATCTATCCCAAGTCGAAATTTTTCCAGCGGATCGAGCCCTTCTACTGGAGCTCTCACCTGTACGATACATATGACCGGATGTTCGAATCCTTGAACGTCTTCGTCCTGCGCTTCTGGCTGCCACGGAGCACGATGTTCCGAGTGGACACTCTTTTGGGCAATGAGGTCTTCGCCGGGGGACGCTTCGACCGGGGAGCGTTCGGCATTCAGTTACAGACCCAGCTGACCAAACACCTGGGGCTGTATCTTTTCGGCCGTCACGGCGCATATATCTACTACGACCCCGACGACCCCTACCAGGGACACGGGAACCGGGCCAGCCTCAGCGCCGTCTTTCAGC
>CAZFTV010000186.1:0-1162 GCA_964521765.1 uncultured Eubacteriales bacterium | reverse complement strand
TCCTGAGCGCGGCGCCGGTGGAGCGGGTGACTTGGGGGCTAGTGGCCCGGGCGCCAGCGTCGACCTGTCCTATGCCGACTTCTTCCGCAAGACGACCAAGGAAAAAATCTACGATTACACCCTGATCCGCAGCTGGAACACCTACCAGGTCAATAAATACCTCTTCCTGCGGGCCATCATCGAGTACAACAATTACCGCAAGAGATTGACCGCGGACGCCCTCGTCTCCTTTACTTACATACCGGGCACGGTCATTTACGTCGGCTACGGTTCCGGCCGCCAGAAGGTGGAATGGGACGGCGCGGAATATGTGGAGAGCGACCGTTATCTCGAGACCAACCGCGGGTTCTTCTTCAAGGTCTCCTACCTCTGGCGGCTGTAACCCGCCCGTATTCCGACGCGAAAATCCGGCGCATATTCAGGCGATGGAACGTTGGGCAAGGGGAGGGCCTCGGCGCCTGGCGCAAAAGCATGGTCATGAGGGCTTGGATTTTGGCCTCGCTCGCGGGCCGGATTTTTCACGCCCTCCCTCGCGCTCTTCTCGGGGGCTCCGCAACTCGCCCCCCTCCGACCGCTCCGGATTCAGATTCCATTTGGCCCCCTGTTTTCTCCAGCGGGGACACAAGGGGGAGAAATATCATGTAGGTTCAACGGGAGCTGTCTCCGGGGGGCTCAGACATGCTCGCCGGCCGGCGAAGCCAAATGCCGGAATTCCTCGAAGAGCGCTTCGGGAGGGCTAAATCCGGCCTGAGGCTCGCTCCGGCCAAAACCCAAGCCCTCTGAATTTTGTGGTTTCTTCTGCCGAGAATAAAAACGGCAAGGGCCCTCCCTTGGCCCTTAATGCGCACCTACCCTGAATCTTTCACATTCTGAGATTGCATTTCACGCTTCCGCGGTGAATGGAACCGCGCTCAGTGCCGAAGCTCTTCCCCCTGCCTCAAGCGGGGTGACGGCTTCCCGAGCCGGGGGCGGATCGTGCTACAATAAACCGCCATGCTTGAGGAAATCCGGGTCAAGAAAGCGGCCCAACACAACCTGAAGCGGATCGACATCGACCTCCCGCGCCGCAAGGTCATCGTCGTCACCGGTCCGAGCGGCTCGGGAAAATCCTCCCTGGCCTTCGACACGCTCTACGCCGAGGGCCAGCGCCGCTACATCGAGT
>CAZFTV010000185.1:0-3746 GCA_964521765.1 uncultured Eubacteriales bacterium | reverse complement strand
CAGGCTGTCCCTGGCGCACATCGAGGCTTATGAGGCGAAGATGAAGAAGGCCGGCGTCAAGACCGACCGGGTGGCCCCCGTGCTGCTGCCGTCCTACACGCCCGAGGACGTCCGCCGTCGCCAACTTACCGCCCATTACGAGGGCACGCTGCGCTGAGCGGGATCTCTTGATCGATCGCGCGGCTGCTATCCCGGTCTGATGAATCGGCACTGTCGCACGATTGTTGAGGAGGAGCTTCGGCCCATCCCTTCCACTCCACCTTTTGTTGTATTTAGGACCTGTTTGATGATATGGTGCCAAGTCGGAAACGCAGCGGAGCAGCCTTCCCCAGCCGATCCGTGAAACGGCCGGGGAAGAATCCCGTGTATGAAGACTAGATTATCATGATTCTCCATCAGGTCGGCCGAGGATTCATCGGAAAGCGTTCGGAAAAAAAGAGGCGGCCGGACAGCCGGCGGCTCCAGGCGATGGCATCCATCCTTCACGGCCGGCGGCAGAGGAGCGGTTAAGACTTGAAAACCACCCGTGTGGTCGTATCCGGCTTGGGAGGCGTAACGCCCATCGGCATCGGCCGGCAAGCCTTCTGGGAAGCACTCATCGCCGGGAAAAACGGGATTTCCCGCGTCACTCATTTCAACGTCGATTCCTTCTCTTCCACCCTGGCCGCCGAAGTCAGGGACTTCCGTCCGGAGAACTGGATCGACCGCAAATCGGCGGCGCGGATGGACAGGTTCGCCCAGTTCGCCGTAGCCGCTTCTTGCCTGGCGGTCGAAGACGCCGGTTTGGGATCAGCAACATTCGACAACAACCGGGCCGGCGTCATCATCGGGTCGGGCATCGGCGGCTCCCAGACGATCGAGGACGGCCAGGCCGTTCTCCTGAAAAAAGGGGTCGGCGGATTGAGCCCGTTTTTCGTCTCCAAGATCCTGATCAACATGGCCGCCTGCCTCGTCTCCGCCCGGTTCAAGCTGAAAGGCCCGCTCTCGGCCCCCTCCGTTGCCTGTTCGACGGGAACGAACGCCGTCGGCGACGCTTTTCGCATCATCCAGAGAGGCGATGCGGATATCATGCTGGCGGGGAGCTCGGAGGCCTGCATCACCCCTTTGGCCTACGGAGGGTTTTGCGCCACGCACTCCCTGTCGCGCAATCCCGACCCGGAGACCGCGTGCCGGCCCTTCGATAAAAAGCGCGACGGATTCATCATGGGGGAAGGCGCCGGCATCGCCGTCCTGGAGAGCCTGGACCACGCCTTGAAGCGAGGCGCCCGAATTTACGCCGAAGTCGCCGGCTACGGCTCCACGGCGGACGCCTTTCATCTCACGGCCCCGGAGCCTAGCGGAAACGGGATGATCCGCGTCATGAGGGCAGCCCTGGCGGACGCAGGCCTGGCTCCCGAGTCCGTCGGCTACATCAACGCCCACGGAACCTCGACGGTTCTGAACGACAAGACCGAGAGCGCTGCAATTCAGACCGTCTTCGGAGGTCACGCCCGCGCCCTGAAAGTCAGCTCGAACAAATCCATGATCGGCCATCTCATGGCCGCGGCCGGGGCCGTCGAATTCCTGGCCACGGTCATGAGCGTTCATACGGGCCTTCTCCCCCCGACGATCCATTATCAAGTTCCCGACCCCGACTGTCCCCTGGACTACGTCGTCCGGGGAGCCGAATCTCTCGCCCTCGAGGCGGCCCTCAGCAACTCGTTCGGTTTCGGAGGCGGCAACGCCTGTCTGGCCGTAAAAAAATTCAGGATGTCAATATGAACATACCCCGGTTGAAAATCGGCAATCTAACGGCTGATATCCCCATCGTCCAGGGCGGCATGGGAGTCCGTGTTTCCCTTTCCTCGCTGGCCTCTGCGGTCGCCAACGAGTGCGGCATCGGCACGATCTCCAGCATCGGACTGGGAGACGTCGAGGCCTCCAAAACCGAGTATGAAAGAATATCTCGGGAAGCGCTGAGCAAGGAAATCCGCCGGGCCAAGAGCCTGACCGACGGCCTTCTGGCGGTCAACTTCATGGGAGTTCTCAGCAACGTGGACGACCTCATCCGGACATCCGTCCAGGAGGGCATCCGCATCATCGTCTACGGGGCCGGATTGCCCATGAGACTTCCGGAAATCGCGCCCGACCCCGGCGTGGCGCTCGTCCCCATCATCAGCTCTGCGCGCGTCGCCGACCTGATTCTCCGCGGCTGGGACAAACGGTTCAACCGGATTCCGGACGCCTTCATCCTGGAAGGACCGTTGGCCGGAGGGCATCTCGGCTTCTCCGAGGAACAACTGGCCAACCCGGCCGACTTTTCCCTGGAGAAACTCCTGCCGGAGGTCCTGAATACCATCCGGCCCTACGAGGACAAACAGGGGAAGAAAATTCCCGTCATCGCCGCCGGCGGGATCTTCGACGGCGGGGACATCGCCCGGATGCTGAGGTTGGGGGCCTCGGGCGTCCAGATGGCGACACGGTTCGTTTGTACGGATGAATGCGACGTCTCCCTAAATTTCAAGAAAGCCTACCTGGAGGCCAAAGAAGAAGACATCGTCATCATCAAGAGTCCCGTCGGCATGCCCGGGCGGGCCATCCGGAATAAGTTTCTCAAGGACCTCGAGGTCAAGGGCCGGATCAAGATCAATTGTTTTTACCAATGCCTGTCTCTGTGCAAGGTCGACCAGGCCAAGTACTGCATCGCGCTGGCCCTCGTCAATTCCTACTTCGGAGACACCGACAACGGCTTGATTTTCTGCGGTCAGAACGCCCACCGGGTGGATAAAATCGTCCCGGTCAAGGACTTGATTCGGGAGCTTTTGGACGAGCTTCGGGCCGCCTGAGAGTGCGGCCCGGGTCGTTCCGGCGGGCTTTTCGGTCCTAATCCTGGTCCCGGCCAGGACCAAGCCGGACGCCGAGCGGGCAGGCAGTTGCGCCTGTCCTTCCAGGCCGGGAGGGCATGGACGGCTTGCGGGCCATTTCCTTGCGGATTTGTCCACCGTCGATCATATCATCGACCTCATGTCTGGTTCTTTTAAAAGCCCACTTATCAAGAAAATCATGTAAAATACGCTTAAAGAGATGAGATTATGAGGAGGCTTCCATGAAAACCCTGAAATTTTTCGCGGCCCTTTTTCTCTTGACCGCCTGTCTGAGCTCAGTCCCGGCGGCCTCAGCCGGGGGAAAATTCGTTCTGGAGCAGGTCCTAAGCGCTCCCTACCCCATGCACCTCGTCTCGGCCAAGAAAGCCGACCGGGTCGCCTGGGTGTTCAACGCCGAGGGGGCCATGAACGTCTGGACCGCGGCCGGACCCGATTTCGTTCCCCTGAGCTTGACGAACCACGTCCGGGACGAAGTGTTCGAGATTCCCGGCGCAGCGGTGACCGACGACGGATCGCTCGTCGTTTATGTCCGCAACGGGAACCCCGACAGTCGAGGCTGGGTCACGACCCCGGCCTCCGACCCGCGGGGTTATGAGCAGGCCGTCTGGGCGGTCCGGTCGAACGGCGGCAGCCCCTGGCGAGTCTGCGCCGGAAACAACCCCGTCCTCTCGCCCGATGGACGCTGGGTTCTCGTGGTCAAGGACGGGTTGATCTGCCGCGCGCCTCTCCGCGACCCGAGCCCGGCCGGCGCGGCCCCGGAGCCGCACATTTTATTCAAGGCCGCCGGCCGGAACGGCAGCCCCCGCTGGTCGCCCGACGGGCGGCGGTTCGCCTTCGTCAGCAACCGGGAGGACCACAGCTTCGTGGGAGTCTATGACCTCG
>CAZFTV010000184.1:0-3752 GCA_964521765.1 uncultured Eubacteriales bacterium | reverse complement strand
CCGTATCGCTTAAGCACAATCAAGAGGGCGAGAACCTGACCGTCCTAAGGTTTATTCCCGACTTCGTGATGAACGAACGCCGGGAGGTCCTCTCCCGGTCCGACGAGCCTCACAACCCGGCGGCCCTGGTGGAAATTCAGAGGGAAGGACGGTCCGTTTACCACAACTGGGTCTTCATTGCGCATCCCGGGCTCGGAGGGCCGCATTCCGGGGCCGAAGAGGAATACCGCGTTGAATTCCGCTCCTTGAAGTACGACCTCGTGTCCCTCATCGAGGCTGCCCGGGACCCGGGGACGTCGTTTATCTGGGTCGGCTGCGGCCTGGTCATGGCCGGCCTGTTCCTGGCCTTTTACTGGCCGCCGCGCGAAATTCGCGCCCTCCTCGAAACCGCTTCCGGACGGACGAGCCTGACCGCGGCCGCATCCGGACGGAAAAATCGCGAGGCGCTCTCCGAGGAGTTTCAAAGCCTGGTCGGAGAGTGGAAAGGATTGAGATGAACGAATCCTTCTATTTCCAGTCCGCTCTCGTCCTCTATGTCCTGTCCGCGGCCGGATACCTTATCTTCCAGCTTCGCCGGCGCCGGGTCTTCTCCGAAGTCGGCTGGATCGCCGGCTTGATCGGGCTTGCGCTCCACACCGGGGCGCTCGTCCTGCGCACCCTGGTCAGCGGCCATGCCCCCTTCACCAACATGTACGAATCCCTTTCCTTCCTGGCCTGGTCCTGCCTGTTGGCCTACCTGGTCATGGACAGGCTGTTCAACCTGCCGAGAGCGGGTTTCTTCCTGCTGCTCTTCGTCCTCGCCTTCATGCTTCTGGCCAACTCGCCGCTCATGTCCAAGGATATCACCCCGCTCATGCCGGCCCTGCAGAGCTACTGGCTGTGGCTTCACGTGTCCATCACCCTCCTGGGCGAAGCCTTTTTTGCCGTGGCCTTCATCACCAGCCTGATGTATCTCTTCGCCTCGTCCTCCCGGAACAAGGCCCCTTCTGAAAAGACGATTGCCGCGGCCGAAAAGCTCGACCGGGCGAGTTACCGCTGCATCGCCGTCGGTTTTCCCCTCTTCTCCCTGGGAGGCCTGGTTCTCGGCATGGTCTGGGCCCACAAAGCCTGGGGAGCCTACTGGAGCTGGGACCCCAAGGAAGTCTGGAGCCTCGTCACCTGGTTCGTTTATGCCCTCTATCTCCACACCCGGCTGGTCATGGGCTGGAAGGGCCGCCGTTCGGCGGTCATCGCCGTCATCGGCTTCCTGGCGGCTCTCTTCACCTATTTCGGCGTCAATTACCTGTTGAGCGGACTGCACAGCTACGCCTGAGACATCCCGGGCGGTTTGCTCCGCACGGCTTTCATCTTCCGGAATATGCCGCACGGATGATTGCCAAAAATCCGCTTTTGTGTATCATAGGGCGCAGAATCGCGCATGAAAAAAAAGAAAATTGCGGCCTTCCTTCTGCCGGCCGCTTGCATCGTTTTCGTCCTCGCGGCCCAGAGCCCGACCTACGTCGGCTCCAAGGCCTGCGGCTTGTGCCATAAAACCAAGAGCCAAGGGCTCCAGCTCCAGATATGGGAAGAGAGCGGTCATTCCAGATCCTGGGTTGCGCTCAGCGGGGAAAGCGCCAGGCTGATGGCGGATGATGCCGCCCGGAACGCCGCGTGCCTCTCCTGCCACGCTCCCCTCTCGGAAAAAGAGCCACGCTTCAAGGAAGAGGGAGTGACCTGCGAAGCCTGTCACGGGCCGGGCTCCGTCTATAAAAGCATCCGGTTTATGAACGACCGCGAGGAAGCCGCGAAAAACGGGCTGATTGTTTATAAGGACGCCGAAGCCATAAAGTCCCTGTGCCTTAAATGCCATAAGGACGGCCACGGCATCGTCTTTGATTTCGAGGCGGCCTTGGCCAAAATTCGACATCCCGTCCCGAACAGGTAGCCCGACGGACCGGAAGGACATGAACTTGCCGCCTGGAGCATTCAACAGGCACGTGGACCAAAAGCTCCTCGTGCTGCTGGGACCGCTTCTCCTCTTCCTCGCCGGCACAGCGGCGGCCCAAGTCCCGGCCGGCGATGAAATCTGCCTGTCCTGCCACGTTGGAGAAAACATCCGGCTTATTCAGGATTCGATTCACGGCCGGGCGGCGCTCACCTGCCGCGACTGCCATGCCGATCTGAAGGGCGTCGAGGCCTTCCCTCACCGCGCGGGCCTCGTGCCCGCCGTATGCACGCCCTGCCACGGCCGCCTTGCGGGCGCGGCCTCCGCCGTCCCTGTTCACGCCCTCCAGAGCCGGGCTGACCTGGTCTCCGGCCCCGCCGTGCGGCTTGTCCGCAAGATTTATCTTATCCTGATCGGATTCATGCTCCTCTCCCTTGTCTTTCTCATCGCCGCGCGGCTTCTCGGTTCGAAGAGGCACATGCTCCTGCCGGACAAGTCTCCTGACATATCCGACGATGAACGGTTCATCAGGATGAACCTCAGCCTAAGGCTTCGACACCTGTCCTTGGCCGTCTCCGTCGTCCTCCTCCTGGCCACGGGCTTGCCGGCGCTTCTCTCAGGAGACAAATCTCTTGCCTGGCTTGTAAGTCCGGAGGGAGCGCCGCCGGCGCGGGTCGGCGTCCACCTTTTCGCGGCCGGCATGCTCGTCCTGACCGTCCTGTGGCATCTGGCCTCCGCGGCATTCTCCCCGGCGGGCCGGGCGCATTTCAGGGAGATGATCCCGCGCGGCAAGGACTTCCGAGACGTCCTCAAGCTCGCCGGATCCAGGCTGAGCCCGGCGCGCTTCAGGCCGCCTTCCGCGGGCCGCTACGGGTTCATCGAAAAATTCGAGCACTGGGCCGCCGCCTGGGGGTCGGCGGTCATGATCGTCTCGGGTTTTTTCATGTGGCGGCCGGACCTGTCTTTGCGGCTGTTCCCCGCCTGGGTTCACGGCGTATTCATCGCCGTCCACCGCTGGGAGAGCGTCATGATTTTTATCTGGGTTCTCCTGGGGCACATTTACATCGTCCATTTCAGGCCGGAGGTCTTCCCCATGAGCCGGGCTTGGCTCGACGGGCAGATTTCGGGGCGCCAGCTCCGTCTGCTCCACCCCCTCGAGTTTAGGGAGCTTGCGGAGACTCGCAGGCGGAGGGAACGCCGCGAACCGAACCCCTACGAAAACGTTAAAAGCTGAAAAGCGAATTCAGTCGCCGCAGCAGGGGGCATCTTTTCCGGCCCCGAGGACGCGGCTTCTGAGGATGGCCCAGGCGCAACCCACCCCGGGCCTGACGGTGATCGCGCCGTCGGCGCAGTTGCGGGCGCAGGCTCCGCATTCCATGCACAGGTCGCTGTCGGTCAGGACGGCTTTCGCGCGCTTTTCCTCCAAGGCGAACACGCCGTGGGGGCAGACCTCGGCGCACCGGCCGCAGCCCGTGCAGAGGGCAGGGTCGTATTCGAGCGTTGTCACACCGGCGAGATAGCGCATGTTCATTTCCGTCATCCGCTAGAAGGCAACAACCGTCTTCGCCACAAAAAACGCGACGCCCAATAAAACCGAGAGAGCCATAAGCGGCACGGCGGTCTTCATTTCCTTGAGCACTCCCGAGAGCGAGGTGTAGGTCGAGGAGCCCGTAAAATTCATGGCCAGGAAAGCGGAGAGGGGCGGGAGTATCAAGAGGTAAACGACCGCCTGTTTCCATCCTGTCGGCGGCAGGAAGCCCAGGCGGCCTCCGGCGATGAGAATCAAGGTCCAGGCCAGGCCGGCCAGCGCGCCCTTGAGGGCGAAAGG
>CAZFTV010000183.1:2947-3846 GCA_964521765.1 uncultured Eubacteriales bacterium | reverse complement strand
GCTTGCGTCCGGTCTGGAAGTTCTTCCAGATGACGACGATCGCGGCCGCGACGTAGATCGAGGAGTAGGTGCCGATGATGATGCCGATCATGAGCGTCAGCGCGAACGTGTTGAGAACCTCGCCGCCGAGAAAGAAAAACGGTACGCCGCCACCAGCTCCGTGGTCGCGGCGATAGCTCTCACCGTGCTCAAGCTTGTCGTCGGCCTGGCGACCGGCAGCCTGGGCATCCTGGCCGAGGCGGCCCACTCCGGACTCGACCTGGTGGCCGCCGTCATCACCTACTTTGCCGTTCGGTTTTCGGTCAAGCCGGCCGACCAGGACCACCCCTACGGCCACGGCAAGATCGAAAACTTCTCCGCGCTCATCGAGACGGGGCTCTTGTTTCTCACCTGCGCTTGGATCGTTTATGAGGCTGTTCACCGACTCCTCGTAGAGGCCAAGGACATCGACCCCAGCCTCTGGGCTTTTCTGGTCATGGCCGTATCCATCGCCGTCGACGTCAACCGTTCCAGGCTGCTCTATCGAGTCGCGCGAAAATACAACAGCCAGGCGCTCGAGGCCGACGCGCTGCATTTCTCCACGGACATCTGGAGCTCGTCCGTGGTCATCGTCGGCCTGGCCCTCGTCTGGCTGGGCCAGAACATCTCCCCCGGCTCGGCCGCGCTCCTGGCCAGGGCCGACGCCCTAGCGGCCCTGGCCGTGGCCTTCATCGTCCTGTTCGTCTCCTACAGGCTGGGGAAGCGCACCGTGGACGTCCTTCTCGACCGCGCGCCCGACGGCCTTCCCCAAAAATTCATGGAGGCGGCCGGACGGGTGAAGGGAGTCCTCAACGTCGGCCAGGTCCGTGTGCGCCGATCCGGGCCGAAAGTCTTCGTGGACATCGGTTTGGACGTGGACC
>CAZFTV010000183.1:0-2900 GCA_964521765.1 uncultured Eubacteriales bacterium | reverse complement strand
GCACGCAAGCCATCGTCCGGGCCGTAGAGGACGAGATCCAGCGCCTGTCTCCCGGAGCGGACATCATTGTCCACACCGAGCCGCGGCAGGCTGAAGGGGAGAGCCGGGCCGAGCGCATCCGGGGGATAGCCCTCCGCAACCGGATGTCCGTGCACAACATCTGTCTCACCGAGGGTCGGGGCGAGGCCATCGTCGACCTCCATCTGGAAGTGGATGAGAACCTCACTCTGCAACAGGCCCACGATATGGCCAGCCTTATCGAACAGGATGTGCGGAACGACATGCCCGATATCACCCGGGTCAACACTCATATCGAATCGCGGGGGGCGGGGGAGGGAGAGGGGAGAGACGTCACATCCGAGGAGAGCGGCCTGGTGGAGGCGATCCGCGCCGCAACCGACGGCGTGGCCGGCCGGGGCTCCTGCCATGACATAAGCCTCAGCAGGAAGGGTTCAAGATTCGTCGTCTCCCTCCACTGCACTTTTGACCGGAGCTTGTCCATCATCCAGGTCCATGAGCTGACGACGTGCATCGAGGAGCAGCTGAAGAAGGACATCCCATCCCTGATAAGGGTTCTGGTGCATGCCGAACCCGACTCATCTTGACCGCCCGTGCCTTCGTCGGGCGGAGTTTGAATCGCTTCGAGAATTGCCATAAAATAAACATTTCCCTGCGGGGAGGATTGAGACTTGACCGGAGGAAGGAGAGGCGCCGCCATGGCCGATAGAAAGACCAAGAAAACCTACTTCGCCCTGTCCAATCCCCTGTCCGTCCTCCTGGATAAGGACCCTCAGGATTTCCGAAGGGCCGACCTCTTGAGGATTCTAAGAGAAAAAAACATCGAGCGCATCACGTTCCACTACACGGCCCTGGACGGAAAGCTCAAGGAGTTGAAGCTGCCCGCGGTCGATATCGAGCAAGCGGAGTGCCTCCTGGCCGAGGGCGAGCGGGCCGACGGCTCCTCCCTGTTCAGGGGCATGGTGGACATGGGGCTCTCCGACGTGTATGTCGTGCCCGTCTACAAAACAGCCTTTCTCAACCCATTCGACGACCGCTCGCTCGACTTTGTCTGCCGCTACCTGACTAAGGACGGCGAGCCGGCTCCTTTCGCCCTGGACAACATCCTGGCCCGGGCGGCCGCCTTGTTCCGAGGCGGAACGGGCCTGGATATCCATGCCCTGGGCGAGCTCGAGTTCTTTGTGCTCGGCGAAGACGGAGCGAACATCTACCCGGCCGCCAAGCAGAGGAGCTATCACGGCTCGGCTCCTTTCATCAAGAGCGGGCACCTGCTCGACGAGATGCTTCGTCATATCGCCCAGATCACGGGAGCCGTGAAGTACGGCCACAGCGAAGTCGGCTTTGTTGAAAGCGTCCGGAGCGACATCGAGGAAATCCGGGGGAAAAGGGCCGAACAGCTCGAAGTGGAGTTCCAGTCTCGTCCCGTGGAAGACATGGCCGACGCCCTCGTCCTCGGGCGATGGCTGATCCGCAACATCGCCTTCCGCCGCGGCTGCGTGGTGACCTTCACGCCCAAGATCGAGGAGGGCGTCGCCGGCAACGGCCTTCATTTTCACCTCGAGCTTCTGAAGTCGGGGCGCAACATCATGACCGGGCCGGACGGGAAGCTGAGCTCAGAAGCCAGGAGGTTGATCGGGGGGTTGTGCCACTATGCCGATTCGCTGACCGCCTTCGGCAACACGGTCAGCTCCGCTTACCTGAGGCTCGTGCCCAACCAGGAAGCTCCCACGCGCATCTGTTGGAGCGACCTCAACCGCAGCGCCATGGTCCGCGTGCCCCTGGGCTGGACCAGGGTCCAGGACCTGGGTTCGCTCATCAACCAAGCCGAAAGGTCGAGGTTCCGGAACGTGAAGGGCCGACAGACGGTCGAGCTCCGCAGCCCGGACGGATCGGCCTTGATTCATCTCCTACTGGCCGGAATCGTCATGGCCGCCGACTGGGCCTTCCGGGGCGACCGCTCCCTGTTCAAAGACAGCGGACCGCTGGAGCTGGCGGACAGGCTGTATGTCACAGGTAACATCTTCAACGACGCCGCCCTCCTCGACAGGCTGCCGGTGCTGCCCAACTCCTGCGTCGCTTCCAGCCGTATTCTCCTCCAGAAACGCGACCTCTACGAGCGCGACGGCGTTTTTCCGCCCAGCGTCATCGATTATGTGGCTAAGGTTCTGGCCGAGGAGAACGACGAGTTCATGAATGAGAAGCTGGCCGACCTCCCCTCGGATGACAGGCTCCATGAGACGAGGCGGATCATGCACAAGGATCTGCACCGTCATTAAAGACCGTTTGGCGGGATGATGACCCCCCGAGAGCGCTGGCTGGCCGTGCTCGCCCGCAGCCGGCCCGACCGTGCGCCCATGGATTACTGGGCGACCCCGGAGGCGGACAGGATGCTCATGCGACATCTGGGTTGCTCCACGCGACGCCGGGCCCTGGAGATGCTCCGGGTGGATTTTGTAGTCACCGTCCGGCCGGAATATACCGGCCCGTCTCTCCCGCCCGAAGAGGACGTCTTCGGCTGCCGCTACCGCGAGGTCGACTACGGCGCGGGATGCTACCGGGAATGCGTCCATCATCCCCTGGCCGGGTTCCGCACGGTCGAGGACGTCGCCCAGGGCTATTCCTGGCCAGTCGCCGACTGGTGGGATTGCCGTCAACTCGCGCGGCAACTCGAAGGCCTGGAGGATTACCCGGTCCAGGGCGGAGGGTCGGAGCCCTTCCTGACCTACAGAAACCTCAGGGGAGAAGCCCGGGCTTTCATGGACCTGGTCGAAAATCCGGAGATGGCGGCGTTTTGCCTGGGAAGGCTTGTCGACCTGGATTATACGCTCACGGAACGGATCCTGGAGGCCCTTCCCGGCCGCGTGAGCCTGACCTACGTCGCC
>CAZFTV010000182.1:2664-3855 GCA_964521765.1 uncultured Eubacteriales bacterium | reverse complement strand
GTTCCGCAACAAGCAGGGCACGTTGATCGACAAGGGCTATCTCTACCGGCTGCTGGGCAACCGGGTCTATCGCGGCGAGGCCGTGCACAAGGGACGCCATGAGGAATTTTCAGCTTTTGGATGGAAGTTCGAAGATATCCCGGATCCCCAGGCCGTCCATCGCGATGTCCAGGAATTCGCGCGGCGCGCCCGTAGCCACGGCCATTTTCAGCCGTCCGAAAAAGGATTCGACAATATGGCCAAGCCCCGGCATGGGCCTAAGGTCCTCCCTCATCAGGCGGCGCATGAGGGGATTCCTCTGGGCCAGCGCTTCTTCCGGGCTCAGGGGCAGATCGAGCTCCCGCACGAACAACTCCATGCTCTCCAGGGCCTTGCGGCCCATCATCCGGCGCAGCAGCCCGTCGGGCGCGCTCTTGCCGTAACGCGAAGCCAATTCCCGCTCGGCCTGGAAATAGAGCCGTTCGCTGTCGATCATCAGCCCGTCCATGTCGAAGATCATCCCTTTCACGTTCTTCTCCCTCTCCGGAGTTCACGAAAAACTATTTTAAGTCGATTCCCCGAGAGGCGCAAACGCGCGTCCGAGGGAGACTTTCCCCGCCCCTCACGCGGGGTCGGTTGACTCCCTGAAAAGGCTGTAGTACAGTTCAATAAAATTTCCGCCTGGCGGCGGGGGCCGCCGCTCCGGGAGAAACCATGAAGGTCTTGACCTCGGAAAACAATCGAAGAGGTGGGCATTCCGGGGCCGGTGCTGATGGAGAACGCTGGCTTGCGCGTGGCCGCCGTCGTCCGCGGCCTTTTTCCGGACAAGTCGGCGCAGAAGGTCGTCGTCGTGGCGGGCAAAGGCAACAACGGAGGGGACGGCTTCGTGGCCGCCCGTCATCTTCACAATGACGGCTACCATGTTGAAGTGATTCTTCTGGGCAGGGTCGAAGACCTGAAGGGCGACGCCCTGCTCAACGCGCGCATCTGCGTGAACATGCGCGTGCCCCTTGCCCAGGCCAAGAGCGTTGCCGACTGGACCAGGCTCAGACGCGTCCTCCGCGAGGCCGGAGCGGTCATAGACGCCGTTTTCGGTACGGGCCTCGTTAAAGCGGCCGAGGGACTGTTCGCCGCGGCCATCGGGGACATCAACGCTTGCCCGGGCTTGAAGATCGCCGTGGATGTGCCTTCCGGCCTGTCTTCGGACACGTT
>CAZFTV010000182.1:0-2618 GCA_964521765.1 uncultured Eubacteriales bacterium | reverse complement strand
CGCCCTGGCCGCACCCAAAGTCTGCCACGTTTTGCCCCCCGCCGAGAATTACGTCGGCAGCCTGGTGATCGCCGATATCGGCATTCCCCATGCGCTGTTCCTGAGCGATGACCTTCGGTTGGAGATGGCCGAGGAAAAGACGATTCTGGGGCTCTATCGGAAGCGGCCGCGCGATTCCCACAAGGGGACCTTCGGCCATCTGCTGGTCATCGGCGGCTCCCTGGGCAAGACGGGGGCTGCGGCCCTGGCGGGAAAGGCCGCGCTCAAGGCGGGGCTGGTGACTGTAGCCGTTCCGCGGAGCGGTTTGGCGGCCGTAGCCCGCTCCATGGATGAGCTCATGACCGAGCCGCTGGCTGAAACGAAGGAAAAAACCGTCTCTCCGGAAGCCGTGAAGCGCGCCCTGGAATTGTGCCGCGACAAGGATGGCCTGGTTCTCGGTCCGGGACTGTCCGCTCATCCCGGGACGGTTCAGTTCTTCAGAGAATTCCTGCCCCGAGTCAAGCTCCCCCTCGTCCTGGACGCGGACGGCCTGAACATCCTAGCCGCAAACCAGGACCTTCTCTCCGCGCTTCCCCGCCCATCCGTCCTGACTCCCCATCCGGGAGAATTCGGTCGCCTGTTGGGGAGGAGCGCCGGCGAGGTTCTGGAGCGGAGATTGGAGCTGGTCCTTGAATTCGCTCGACGAAACGGCGTCGTCCTTGTCTTGAAAGGCCACCGATCCTTGACCGCTTCGCCGGACGGACGGGTGTTCATCAACAGCACGGGCAATCCGGGCATGGCCACGGGAGGGTCAGGAGACGTGCTGAGCGGTCTCATCGGAGGCCAGCTCGTGCAGTCCGGGGACGCCCTGAAATCCGCCCTGGCAGGAGTGTACAGCCACGGCCTGGCCGGTGACCTGGCCGCGGAGAAGGTCGGACAAAAGGCCTTGACCGCCTCGGACATCATCCGGTTTATCCCGCGAGCGATTAAGACTTTGGAAGACAAGGCCTCCACGACATGACGGCCAAGACCCCCGCGGAGCCGAAAAAAGGCCTCCGCCGCGTATTCCGGACGCGGAGCCGGGAGGAAACTATCGAGGCGGCGCGCTCCCTGGCGCTCGGTTTCAAGGGCAGGGAAGTCGTTTTGCTTGTGGGAGAGCTGGGGGCGGGGAAGACCGTCTTCGCCAAAGGCCTGGCCTCGGGGTTGGGACTCGAGGATTCGAACCAGGTCTGCAGCCCCTCGTTCACGCTCCTCAATATCTACCAGGCTAAGGTTCCCATCTTTCACTTCGACCTCTACCGACTGGCCGGGGAATCCGAGATCCTGGAGCTGGGCTGGGAGGATTTCCTGGGCCGGGGCGTCATCATCGTCGAATGGGCCGAGAAGCTGCCTTTCGAAGTCGACGCCGTCCGGGTCTTCATCGAAGTCGAGGATGGAGAGCGGCGAATCATCACCGTGCAGGAAGGATCCGGTTCAGCGTCTCCGTCGTCTCGGGCCTAAACCGGCGAGCAGCGCGGCCGCGGCCTGGGCCGGGTCGGGAGCGGAGCAAATAGCAGACACAACGGCCACGCCGTCGGCGCCGGCGGCCATGACCTGCGCAGCGTTCGCGGCTTTGATGCCGCCGATGGCCAGGATGGGAATTTTCACTCTTGAGCGGATGCCCCTTAAGCCGTCAATCCCCAGCGGAGGCAGGCCCGTCTCTTTGGTGGCCGTGGGGAAGACCGGCCAGACGCCCAGGTAATCCGCCCCCAGGGCCTCGGCCTGTTCGGCTTCGTCCGCCTCCGTCACGCTGAGCCCGATGAGGCGTTCCCGACCCATGATCTTGCGGGCCTCGGCGCAGGGCATGTCGTCCCGTCCGAGATGGACTCCCGACGCCCCGCAGGCAAGAGCGATATCCACCCTGTCGTTGATGACGAAAGGAATCCGTCGGCGCTTTAGCTGGGCGGCCAGAGTTTTGGCCAGGGCTAAAAAATGACGGGTGATGAGGTTCTTGGCGCGGAGCTGGACAATGGTCACCCCCGCGTCGACGGCCGCCAGAACGATAAACGCCAGGTCCCGGCCGGCCGCCGCCTCCGGGTCGGCCACCAGGCACAAGCGCCAGTCCGGCGCCGGACGCCTTCCTCCCGGCCGGCACGAGCTTTTCAAATGAGCGATGGGGTTCCCCCCGAGGGCGTCCGCGGATTTTTCCGGACAAGAAGCGTGCCGACGAGACTCAGGACGAGCACAACGCCGAAGATGTAGAGAACTCCCAATCCGAAAGCCGGCCAGGGCGAAAGCCCTTGAACCAGGCCCGAGAAGAACAGGGGCAGCGCTTGAAGCCGGAATCGGAGGGCGGCGGCCTGGATGAGCAGGGCCGCCAGGACGAAGATCACGCTGTAGGCGATGGCGGAGACGATCTTCTTTCGGCGGCCGATCGACTGGACCAGTATTCCGCCCAGGATGACGCTGACGATAATGAGAAGGATGGAAACGATGTTCTGCCAGCGGCCCAGGTCGGCCTCGGCCCAGAGATGAGCCTGGTGCATCACCGGATAGCTTTGCGCCAGGTTGACTGTGTTGTCCCAGGCGGAATCTAAAAGGGCGCCGCCGCTGCCGGCGATGGTCGCTTGCCTGAGAAGAACATTTCCCCCCAACCCGAT
>CAZFTV010000181.1:2583-3857 GCA_964521765.1 uncultured Eubacteriales bacterium | reverse complement strand
GCCCGGCGGGCATGGGCTTGGATGCCGGAGCAAGCCCGGCCAGGCACACCAACAGGACCGGGACCGGCAACCAGGGGCGATGATGCGGTTTCATGGGACCTCCCTTGACCGTCCTGCGGTATCGGAACGGCGATCGGCCGTACTTATCTTATGAAAAAGGGCGGGAGCTGGCAACTTCGAGGAATAGGAGATGGAGCCGAAGCCCCAAAGAAAGGCGAAGTTTTTTAGAAAATCCGGGACGACCGGCGAGGGGAAGCGGGCTTCAGGGCTATTCCTCAGGCCATGGATTTGGCCCGAGCCGGGGATGCGCCGGTCTCCCAAGAAAAAGGTTGAAAAGACGTTTGAGATGGCTTAATCTGAACCGCACGCCATGCCGGATAAATCCTCGATCGAATTGATATCGATCCTCAGGCCGTTGGGCGAAAAAAAACGCTATGCTCGGGGTGAATTTCTTTTTGGGGCGGGAGATTCCATCCGGGGCTTTTTCCATGTCGCATCGGGCGAAGTGCGCGTCTTTCGCATGGACGAACAGGGGAGAGAGGTCGAGGTGGCCCGGCTGGGCCGGGGCGATTTCCTGGCCGAGGCGGTGACCTTCGCCGCCAAGGTTTATCCGGCTTTCGCCCAGGCTGTCCGGGACGCGGAGTGTTTATTCTTCCATAAAGATAAGGTCATGTCCCGCATGGCAAAGGACCCAAGGGTGGCCAAGGCGTTCCTCGGTCTTCTGGCCCATAAATGCCTCGTCCTGAACAACAGAATTGAATCCCTAGGCTTGCTGACGGTGCGCCAACGCCTGGCCCGCTTCCTTCTGTCGCGGTGCTCGGGCTCGATGCAATGCGCCGTGGACTTGAGCATGAAAAAGGGCGAGTTGGCCAGGGCCCTGGGAACGGCGAGCGAGACCTTGTCCCGGACTCTCCGGCAGATGTCCAGGGAGGGGCTCATCGAAGTCCGCGGCCGGGCCGTGACTATCAAGGACTGTTCCTCGCTCCGCGCCGAGCTCGGTCGCTGAGGCGGCCGGCCCCCGCAAAGCTGATCGGCCAGCTTTACGGCCTGGAGGCATTGTCAGGGGGGCGGAGTCACTGAAAGCGCGGATTTCCGATTTTTGACCAAAATCAAGGATTTTTCCGGGGTCTGGAATTAAATTCATGTCGAGAATCCGGAAAACCGAGGAGGAATCATGGCTAAGAGAAAAATCGTAGAGATCGAAAGGGACAAATGTAACGGTTGCGGGTTGTGCACGACGGGCTGCGCCGAGGGCGCCTTGGTTCTCGACGAGG
>CAZFTV010000181.1:1124-2491 GCA_964521765.1 uncultured Eubacteriales bacterium | reverse complement strand
GGGCGCGCTCAAGGTCGTGGAACGTGAGAGCGATGCCTATGATGCCGGCGCGGCCTATAAGCATGTCCTGAAGACGCGGGGGGTTGAGGCGGCCTCGCGCGTCCACGGCGCCGCCCCGTTTCGTACGTCAGGAAAAGAATCGGGCGGCGGCCGGGACCTCATCCGGGATGCGCCGCTGGCCTGCGGCTGCCCGGGCAGCATGGCCCGGGAGATCAAGAAGGCTCCTGCCGGCGGGGCCGGGAAAAAGGATATTTTCAATTCGGCGGATCGACCGAACCGGGTCGCATGGTTTTCAGCGCTTCGGAGCTCAGGCAGTGGCCGATCCAGCTTCACCTCGTCTCGCCCCAGGCCCCCTATTTCAACAACAGCGACCTGCTGGTCGCGGCCGACTGCACGGCCTTCGCCGCCGGCGGGTTCCACCAGGATTTCCTTCGCGGGAAGAAGCTCGTCATCGCATGCCCCAAGCTCGACGACTCGCGCGGCTACGTGGACAAGCTGGCCGAAATCCTCCGGCGCAATACGGTCTATTCCCTGACCGTGGTCATCATGACCGTGCCCTGCTGCTCGGGACTGGTCCGGATGGTCGAGGAGGCCTCGGAGCTCTCGGGCAAGCGGCTGCCCGTCCGGAAGGTCGTCATCGGACTGGACGGGCAAGCCGTGCTGCCCCGCGCCTGAGGCCTCTTTCTGCCGGCGGATCGCTTCAAGCCCGGGGGGGCTTGCCGCCGTTCTCAAAGAGGCCGGGCTTGTACGGTTTGAGGTGGCGGTCAACCAGGAGCAAAAAGGAGCAGATATCCAGGAGTTGGGCTCCATTCAATCGTCCGGAGGACATCTCTTCTTTTCTATTTTCCCAAGCTTCGAGAGCCAACTTCAGAACGGGCTTGGCGCAGACGGGCCTCAGGATCGTTGCCACGCGTTCATAAAGATGAACGACCTGGGAGACGACTCGTTTTGCGGACGCAAACGTCACGGCTTCATTCAGGAGCTGTTTAAGAAGCAGGCATTTCCAATCGCTGCAGAAGACGGGCTTGCGCGGGTCGTCATAGATCAAGCACCTGTTTTCGACGTGGAGCAGACACCGGGGAGGGGCCGGACTTCCCGGCGGGAGACTCCTCCGCGGGGGGGCGAGGCCGTAATTCTCCGGGTCGATCGTGTTGACGAAAAATACTCCCCGGCAGCACAGCCCGCAGGCCAGGCACAGCTCCGAGCTCAGCGACTTCATGACATCTTTCCTCCGGGGGCGCAATTGGGCGAACTCGCGTCTTGATTTGATGATTTTATATAGATACTGCGTCTTAGGATTCGGGCTTCCCGAGGACTTCCGTGGAGGCCGCCCCGAGGTAAATGCCGTTGAACAGAAATTTAAACGT
>CAZFTV010000181.1:0-1006 GCA_964521765.1 uncultured Eubacteriales bacterium | reverse complement strand
CCCCAGGCCCAGCCGCTGCGCAGGGGGTCCTTGCCCTCGAACCAGGCAACGGTTTTTATCCCCTGGAAAGCTGCGCCGGGAGGGATACGGAACACGGGGCTGTTGTTGAAAAAGACGTCGGTTGTTTCCGGCAGGCCGTAGGCTACGGGCGCGGCGGTATTGACGCGCACCCGGAGAATGGACCCGGGAATGTAATATTTTTCTGCTTTCAGCGGGGTTTCCGCGCCGTCCGGGGATTTTTCGACAAGAGCGTTGGCCAGGGGAAGTCCGGCATGATAGGCCAGGGTTGTGGAACCGCCGATGGTCAGGACCGTTCCTCCCTCCTCGATGAATTTCAATATTTGGGGGACGGTCTTTTCCGCGGTGATCGAGCCGAGCATGTGACTGTATTCCGGCGGAACACGCTCCGGGTCGACGCGCGACATTTCCCGCCAGAATCTTTCCCCCTCGTCCTCCTGTTCTCCGCGCGGCCGGGGAAAGGCGCCGCCGACGAAAATGAGGACGTCGAATTTCTCCCCCAGGCCGCCGGCGTCGAGCTCCTGGGCGAAGACGAGCCTGTAAGGGAACCCATTCTGTTCCAGGAGCCAGCGCACCCAGCCGGAGGGCATCGAGCCGCCGTAGGTGTCCCATAAGCCGATGCGCACGGGCTTGAGTTTTATGGCTTCGCCCTGCGGAGGGGATGACAAGGCGAAGATTTCCAAACCCCGTTCGCGGGCTAAGGACTCCAATGTCCGCCGCGTTGTGTCTTTAGCCGGGATAAAGATGGCCCCCGGTTCGAAGAGCCTGCCGTTTAAACGAAAGGCGTCTTTCAGCCAGCGGACATCCTCCCCCTTGTCCAGGAGGAGATTCGCGGAGGTCACGGCGTCGTTCACTCTGTGGCTGAGAACGTATCCGGCCGCCTGGCCTGAGGATGCCGTATCCTCCACGATTCTTCCTGGCGCGGGCTTGATCAGGCCGCGGACTTTTTCAAACGGGCCGTCGAACCCCTCCAGGATACGGTCGAAGG
>CAZFTV010000180.1:0-3865 GCA_964521765.1 uncultured Eubacteriales bacterium | reverse complement strand
CGGTCTTCCGGGCGCTAGGCGCCGAGGCTTGACCCCTGCCCCTCACAGGCCAGCCTGTGCATTTCGCCATGGAGACCTCATGGTCTTGACGGTATGAGGACGCCGGAATAAACTGGGCGCGACATGAGCCCCGCGCCGCGCAATGTCCCGTCGAACATCCTGTCCTACGCGGTATTCTTCGTCCTCAGCGGGGGCATCGCTTATTTCCTCCTGCTCCTGTTCGAAAGCCGGAGCTTCACGATCTTCGACCACCGCTTTCGACCGGGCCTGCTCCTTCTCGCGGCCGTCTGGGCGGGAACGTTCATCGGCCTCTCCGTCCTCGGCCGGGTCGCCAGCCGCCGCGCCTGGGACAAGGACATGCCGCTCGACCTGGGTCGCCGGTTCATGCCCAAGCTGGCCGTATTTTCCCCCCTGGCTTTCTTCCTCTTGACGCCCCTCCTGGCCGGCCGCTACCTGACGCGCGACGACCTGCTGCTCCGGCTGCTCACCCTGGCCGGGCTCGTGGCCCTGGCCGTCCTCTTCCTCGGCCTGGCCCGCAAGACCGAGCACAACCCCGAATGGCGGAGCCTTCTCCGGCGCCTCGAGGACCGCATCGCCCGGCTTCCGCGGCGGAAAAAAATGGTCGTCCTCTTCCTCCTGGCCTTCCTGGCCTACAATGCCGTCACCCTGGTCCTGGTCATGGAGGGAATCACGTTTTCCGGGGACGAGCCTTACTATCTCCTGACCGCTCACAGCCTGTTCGCCGACGGGGACATCAACCTGGCCGATAATTACCGCCGGCAGGATTATTTTCAGTTCTATGAAAAGGACAAGAACCCCCGGCTGAAGCTGGGCGTCTACGGACGCCGGGGCAAAGACCCGGATACGGTCTATCCCATCAACCTGCCCGGCATCTCGGTCCTGATGCTTCCTTTTTACGCGCTCAGCCGCCTGGCCCGCGGCGCCCTGAGGGTCTTCCTCCTCAAGAGCAGCCTGTCCGTCTGGGCTGCGCTGCTCGGGGTCCAGATCTACCTGCTGGCCAAGCAGACTTGGAACCGGGAGCGCCTGGCCCTCGTGCTGTGGGCGCTCGCCGTCTTCACGCCTCCCGTGCTCTTCTACGCCGTCCATCTCTATCCCGAGCTGCCCATCGCCTTCCTTTCGGTGTTTATCTATCGCAAGGTCACGTCCCGAAATCGCCTGGCTCCCGGCCACCTGCTCCTGTTCGGCCTGCTCCTGGCGCTCTTTCCCTGGTTCGGGCTGAAATACAACTTCATTTTCTGGCCGCTGCTCCTCGTCGCCGCATACAGTCTGCTGCGGCAGCACGGGACTCGCCACAGGGTCCTGCTGTTTCTCCTCCCCGCCCTGGCCGGCCAGGTCTTGTTCGCCGTGTTCACCCACGCGTTGTACGGAACCTATTCGCCCTTCTCGATCTATGAGGGAGTCATGTCCGCCGAGCAGGCCAGGGCGCTGAAAGGGGCCGTCCTGGATTACCCCCTGCGCTGGAGGGCCGAATCCTTCCTGAACTACTTCCTCGACCAGAGGGACGGCCTGCTGCTCTACGCGCCCCTCTACTTTTTCATGTTCCTTGGCCTGGTCGAAGCCCTCCGGAAAGCCGGCCGCGAAGCCGCGGGCTTTCTCCTCATCTCGCTGCCCTTCCTGCTGAACTACGCCTTCTTCACCCATCGCCAGGGCCATAGCCCGCAGGGCCGGATCTTGGCCCCGTTGTCCTGGATGGCCCTGATGCTGGTGGGGCACTTCCTGGCCAACAACCGCAAGCGCCTTTTCCTCTTCGGCTTCCGCCTGGCGGCGCTGGTGAGCCTGGCGCTGGCCGTCCTCCTTCTTCTCCATCCCTCCTTCCTCTATCAGCCCACGACGCATGAGGTCTCCTCCCGTCCCGGAGACCTTTTTATTTACCTGGGCAACATGCGCGTCCTCTTGCCCACCTACCTGCCCTCTTTCATCAAGACGGACAACAGCCGGTACCTGCCTAATTACATTTGGCTGGCTCTTATCGCGGCCTTCGTCCTGCTCTACATATTCCTCCGTCCTCACACCGACCTTCCGCGGCTGTTCCGGCCGGCGGTGACGACGGCGCTGCTGGCCGCCGGGTTCTTCCTGTGGGTTCTCCATCCGCGGCCGGGGCCCTATCCCGTCCGCTCCGTGCCCTACACCTCGCGGGAATCGCTGGGCTACTTCCTCTTCCCCGTGGGCAAGGGCGTGGTCATGAAGCCCGGCGGAGAGATGTACCTGCATCTCGAAAAGACATATGACTTCCTTTTCACTTCCCGCCGGCCCCTGGAAAGCCTCAAGCTCGTCTTCGGCTCGGAGAAAGGCGAGCATGAGTGCCGGGTCCGCTTTTTCGACCTGCCGCTCTTCGAGGGTCGGACGTCCTTCGGAAAGCGCGAGGTCGAGATCCCGTCTCCGGCCTTCGTCCCCTTCAAGAGACACAGCTTGTCTTTCGTCCGACTTGAGATCGCGCAGCTCTCGAAAGAGAACATGCTCCTCGACCCGTTTTATTTCAAGGTCGTCCCGCGGTTTCGGTAGCCGCCGGCGCGCGGCGCTCTGGTCCGGGGCCGCGTCGCGGCCTCGATCAGCGCGGCTTCTTCTTCCGCAAGAGCGCGGTGGGCGGGATGAAACGGGGGTAGGCGTTCAGGGCCAGGTCCAGGCTCCCCGCTCCCAGTCGCACGGACTTTTTCCAGGCCAGGACGCCGACCATGCCGGCGTTGTCCGTGCACAGCCGGGGAGAGGGCATGAAAAAATCCAGGCCGCGCTCCCGGGCGAATTCCTGGAAGGCGCGCCTGAGCCTCGCGTTCCGGGCCACTCCTCCCGAGAGGACGACGCTGCGCGGGTGATGCAGGTCCGCGGCGCGCTCCAGGTTGTCGAGGACGGCCCGCGTGACGGCGTGCTCGAAGCTGGCCAGAAAATCCGGAAGCCGGGCATGCGTTTTGGTCAGCCTCTGCTCCCGGATATGCCGCAGGGCCGCGGTTTTCAGCCCGCTGAAGCTGAAGTCCAGGCTCCGGTCGGTCATCTGGGGCGAGCCGAAGGCGAAGCTTCGGGGGTCGCCGCCGGCCGCGAGTTTTTCGATGACCGGCCCGCCGGGATAGCCCCGGTCGAGAAACTTGGCCACCTTGTCCAGCGCCTCGCCCGCCGCGTCGTCGCGCGTTCTGCCCAGGAGGCGGTAGTCGAGTTCCTTGTCCAGAAGAAAGATCGAAGTGTGGCCGCCCGAGACGACCAGGGCCAGGCAGGGGAAAAGCGCCCCGGGATGCTCAGCGAGGGCGGCCTCGATATGCGCCTCGATATGGTCGATGCCCAGGAGCGGCTTGCGGTGAACGTAGGCCAGGCCTTTGGCGAACGACAGGCCGACAAGCAGCGAGCCGATGAGCCCCGGGCCCTGGGTAACGGCGAAGAGGTCGACTTCCCCGAGCGAGACCCCGGCCTGCTCCAGGGCCCGGCGGACCACCCAGCCGATAGTGTTCACGTGCTGTCGCGAGGCGAGCTCCGGCACCACGCCGCCGAAGGGGGCGTGGATAGCGTCCTGGGAGAGGACGACGTTGCTCCGGATGGACGCCGGGCCGTCCAGGACCGCGGCCGACGTCTCGTCGCAGGATGTCTCGATGGCAAGCAGGATCATGGCCGGGCGACCAAGCTCTGCTCATAGGGCGGGCGGGCGATGCCGTTCTCGGTGATAATGCCGGTGATGCAGCCGGCGGGGGTGACGTCGAAGGCCGGATTCCAGGCGGGGGTTTCGGGCGGCGCGACGAGGCGGCCGCCGAAGCTCCGGACCTCGTCCGCGCCCCGCTCCTCGACCGGGATCCGATCGCCGTCCTCAAGGGACAGGTCCACGGTGCTCAGGGGCGCGGCGATGTAGAACGGGATTCCATGCTCG
>CAZFTV010000179.1:0-3871 GCA_964521765.1 uncultured Eubacteriales bacterium | reverse complement strand
TCATCACCCGCGGCTTGAGCAGATTTCCCGACCGGGAGAAGAAAAAGCACTTGACCATGTCCAGGCTGACGCCGGCGGTGAACAACCCTCCGATGAAGAGCGGCAGGGATTCATTCTCGATCCTGAGGTTCAGGTGGGCCAGGCTGAGGATGTTGAGCCAGAAAAACAGGCCGATGGGATTGGTGAGGTTGAGGATGAAGCCGCGCAGATAGCAGGACAAGGGCAGGGGAAGTCTGGGCAATCTCAGGCTGAGACTCTCCCGCGGCCGGGATTCCTTCAAGAGCTTGCTATGGCTGCGGATGAGCTTCAACGCCCCCCAGGTGATGATGAGCAGCCCGTTGAACATGGAAAGGGCGAAGCGGAGCCGGGGCGCGCTCAGGAAGCGAACGAACCCCAGGTAGCTGATGATGACGATGACCAGGGCGCAGGAGTAGAGCCCGTAGACGACCGAAGCGCAGGCCTTGAAGCCGCAGCGAAGCCCCATCTCGACCTGGGCTATCAACCCCGGCCCCACGCCCAGGATGAGGGGCATGGCGACCAGCATTCCCTGGAAAAAAGTCAGCATCTTCGGGCGGTTTCTCTTTTAAGCTGCCTCGCGGCCGGAGCCCCGCGGGATCGCGATGAAAGAAGCACATTAGCATAGCCGCCTGTTTTATTTCAAGCACAAAGGGCCTCCCGCCCGTCCCCTTTTTGTGACAGTTTCTCGCCTCATTTCCGCCTCGGACACCCACTTCCGGCATACCGGAAGATTTCCTTCTCCGCGGCGTTAAGAACCGCGCCGGGCGCCGAAGCCCTCCCTCCTGTCTCAAGCCTCTCTTTCGCCGCTGTTTCGTTTTAGAAGCGCCTCCTGGTTGACTTTCAACGCCTCCCGCACCTATGGTATAAGTATGGCTTTTCCAAGCGATTCAAGCACCCAGCGGAGGCCGGGAATGAAAGAAGACCTGTTCGATAGACTGTTCGTCCTGGACATGGCCAACAACCACCAGGGCAGCCTGGAGCACGGGCTGAACATCATCCGGGCCGTAGGCGAAAAGGTCCGCGCCCGGGGCGTCAAGGCGGCCCTGAAGTTTCAGTACCGCGACCTGGACACGTTCATCCATCCCGACTTCAGGGAGAGCACGGTCTACAAGCACATCCCCCGCTTCCTCGGCACGCGCCTCAGCCCCGAGGACTTCAAGGTCATGGCCGGGGAGGTTAGGGACCAGGGCATGATCACGATGTGCACGCCCTTCGACGAGCCTTCCGTGGACCTCATCCTGGAGCACGGCCTGGACATCATCAAGATCGCGAGCTGCTCCTCCCAGGACTGGCCCCTGCTCGAAAAAATCGCCTCGGCCGGGAAACCCGTCATCTGCTCCACCGGCGGGCTCGTCACGCGGGAGCTCGACAGCCTGGTCAGCTTCTTCACCCACCGCCAGACGCAGTTCGCCCTCATGCACTGCGTGTCGGTCTATCCCACGCCCCTCAAGGACATGTCCCTGGACCGCATCGACTTCCTCCGGGTGCGCTACCCGTTCCTTAAAATCGGGTTCTCCACCCACGAGGAGCCGGACAACACGGACGTGGTCAAGATGGCCGTGGCCAAGCACGCCGACATCCTGGAGCGGCACGTGGGTTTGGAGACGGAGACGATCAAGCTGAACGCCTACTCCTCCCGCCCCGCCCAGCTCGACAAATGGTTTCAGGCGGCCCAGGCCGCGTGGGAGGGCTGCGACTATGAGCGGGACGCCGTCCTGGACGAGGAGCGCAAATCCCTCGACTCTCTCAAAAGGGGCGTCTACGCCGCGCGGGATTTGAAGGCCGGCCGGCCCATCGGCCGGGAGGACATTTTCTTCGCCATGCCCCTGCAGCCGGGACAGATGGAAAGCGGCAAGTACAAGGAAGGGCTCATCACATACCGCAAGGCCCCCCGCCAATTCTCGCTCGTCGCCGACCGCGAATACAGGAAAAACGAGCCCCTCCGGGACAAAGAGTTCGACGACGTATCGGCCATCGTCTTCGGCCTCATCCACGGCGTGAAGGGGCTGCTCTACGAGTCGCGCGTGGCCATCGGGCCGGAGTTCAAGGTCTTTCCCACCACTACGGCATCGAAAAAATCCGCGAAGTGGGCGCGGTCATCATCGACGTCGTCAACCGCGAATACTGCAAGAAGCTCCTCGTCCAGGTCCCCGGCCAGTTCCACCCCGAGCATTACCACAAGAGGAAGGAAGAGACGTTCCAGGTGCTCTACGGAGAGCTCATCATCCACTACAACGGCGAGGAAAAGGTCCTGAGGCCTGGCGATCAGATCGTCGTGGAGCGCGGCGCCAGGCACGATTTCACCACCCGGACGGGCGTGGTCGTCGAGGAAATCTCCACCACCCACGTCCGGGACGACTCGTTCTACCTGGACGACAAGGTCGCCAAGGACCCCGCCGCCCGGAAGACCAAGTTCGAGCTTTGGTAAGTCGTTCGAACGTCCTCGTTACCGGAGCCACCGGTTTCATCGGCCGCCATCTGGCGGAGGAGCTCGTCGGCCGCGGCGCGAGGGTGACCTGCCTCAAGCGGCCCTCTTCGCGCTCAGCCGAGCTCGAGGGGCTCGACGTTCGGCTCGCGCCGGGCGACTACGGCGACCCCGCCTCCCTGGAGGCGGCCGTCGAGGGCCAGGACCTCGTTTTCCACGTGGGAGGCGTGATCAACGGCCGGAACTGGGAGTCCTATTGCCGGGGCAACTGCTTCAGCACGCGCAGCCTGCTCCTCGCCTGCCGCCGGGCGGCGCCGGGCCTCAAGCGCTTCGTCTACGTCTCCAGCATCTCGGCCCTCGGCCCCAGCCCGCCGGGCCGTTTCCTCGACGAGAGCGGGGCCGAGCATCCCGTCTCCCTCTACGGCCGGAGCAAGCTCGAAGCCGAGAGGATCGTCTCCGCCCCGGGAGACGGGCCCGCCTGGGTCATCGTCCGCCCGCCGAATGTCCTCGGCCCCCGGCAGGCCGAACTGCTCCAGGTCATCAAGCTTCTCCGCTGGGGCATCATGCCCCTCGTCGGCACCGGCGGCGTCCAGACGAGCGTCTGCGATGTCGAGGACCTCGTCCGGGCCCTCATCCTGGCGGGAGAGGAGCCGGCGGCGTCGGGAAAAACTTATCTCGTAACGGACGGTGGCGCATACGCCTGGAGGGACATCACCCTGGCCGTCGCCGAAGAGCTGGGGTTGAGGCGCGCCTATCTGAAAATCCCTTACGCCGCCCAGTATTCCGCGGCCGCCCTGTCCGACGCCGTCTCGCTCCTGACCGGGAAACCGGCTCTCCTCAACCGCCGCCTGATCGCATCCGGTCACCGGCACGCCTGGCTCTACGACAGCCGCCGGATCCGGGAGGAGCTCGGGTTCAAGCCGCGCTTCACGATGCGCGACTCCGTGCGCCGGACAGTAGGCTGGTACCGCGAGCGGGGCCTCTTATGATAAAATGACGGCTCTCCAGTCGTCATGGAAAAAGTATTCATCACCGGGGTCAACGGGTTCATCGGCTCCCACATCTGTCGGGACCTTCTGAAGAAAGGATATGACGTCTTCGGCCTGGTCCGGCCGACCTCCGACCTGCGCTTTCTCGAAGGCCTGAAGGTCAACCTCGTCACCGGAGACCTTTGCGACCCGGACAAGATCGATATCCCCCGCGATACGGCCGTGATCATCCACTCGGCCTCCGTCGTCTCCGACCTGGCCGGCGAGCGGGAATGCAAGGCCCGGATCTACAACCTGGCCGTCAACCTCGTCGAGCGCCTGAAGCGTCTCGGCTGCCGTCCGAAAAGGCTCATCTACATCTCCACGGCCCTGACCCTGGGCTTCGGCGACCTGGACATTTCCGAGGACAAGCCGGGCAAGCCGCAGGTCCCGCCGACCA
>CAZFTV010000178.1:0-3893 GCA_964521765.1 uncultured Eubacteriales bacterium | reverse complement strand
AGAAGCTGGCAAAGCCGATATCACCTGCGTTTGCTTCACGAAACGTCTGTGCCCAGAGACACTCGTTGACCCTCATTTCATATGATTTCGGCGTATCCTCAATAGTCTGAGTAGTCATTGCGAGAGACCAGAAGTGTCTCCTATGTTCTGTATTGTCGAGGACTGGGTCAAGAGGGATCCAACTGAGGAAGGCTTCAAAATCTATTTTTGGAAGCCGCTGGGCGATGCTTTTTGTCCGTTGAGTCCAGTAAGTGGCCGTAGCTTCTTTTACCATATCGACGAGCTTTTCCCGTCCCAATTGTGCGGCTAATGCCTCCATCATAGGGATATAGGTCCACAAGTATGCAAAGCGGAAGGTTTCTCTCATCGTCAGGCCCGAGTCCTCGAGAAATTTGTGCTGGGCAGGCGCGTTCTGGGGACTGTCCTGAAGCCTGCTCGAAGCCGAGAGCAGGCCACAGCCGGAGCATAACAAGGCCCCGGCAGGAAACAGCCCCTGCAGGAATTCCCTGCGGCTTGAAGCTGATTTCGATGGTTTTATTAACATGATTTCCCCCCTTTTTATATTTATAGCTGGAACAGCTCCAGCCAGACTCCGTGGGTCAGGTCGGGCGGGATCATGATGCTGCGGCCGTAGAAGCCGGTGTAGGGCTCCAGCTTGCGCCCGGAGCGGCTTTCAATCAAGGAGCGCGCTTTGTCGAGGTCGGAGACTTCGATGCTGACGGCGATGATGGAGCCATCGTCGTGATCGGAAAGGAACTCGCTCAAGGCACCTTTGTCGTCGGCCGGTTGCAGCAGGATCATGGTTCCCGTGCCTGCTTTGACCTCCCGGCCTCCGGCTTCCAAGAATGTCGCCTCGCGCGGTTCGCCGGATTCGAACCCCGCATCATGGAGGTTTCTCAGGCTGGCCTCCAGGTCGCGCACGGCGAACCAGACGGAGTGCAAGCGCTTGGCCGTGTTGGGATGGTCCATCATGCCCTGCTCGCGCCGGGCCGCGCGCTTTGCGGTCCGCTCAGGGGAAGAGATATATTCGACCAGCCAGATCCACGTCATGAAGACCTGCCTGTTGCCGGAGGGCGCGTCAGGAGTCGTGACAGAGTAATACTGGACCTGAGCGGGATCCCCTTCTCCTGCTGTCGCTCTCGGCCAACCCGTGACTTTAGCCTCGAAGTTGTGAGCGTCCAGATAGACGGCTGCGTCTTTGGCCGAAGAAATTCGCAGCGCCAGACTCATCCCTCCTTCGTGCTTATCGACCCATTCTCGGAATTCATCGCCGGTCGCAGGAGCGTCCGGGGAAGGGGAAAAGAATTCCAGCAGGGTTTCGTCCTCGAAAAATATCAGCCTGCGAAGAAGCGCATAGCGGCCCATGGAGGGCAAGTTTTTCTCGGTGCACATGAAACCTAATATCTCTTCATAGTCACGCACGGCTTTTTCGAGGTCCCTGACTCCTATCCCGACATGATCAACGCCGCGGCCTGTACCGAGAAGAGGGTGAATCGGCCCTTGTGCTCGATCGGAAGCTATGAAGATATAGTCGACCTTTGTCGCCAGGAGCGGCTCCCCGGACTGCGAGCCGAGCGCGCCGAAGCAAATCGAGACCCCCGCCAAGAGCAACAAGGCTCGTTTCATGACCCCCTCCTTTCCATATAGTGATCCGTCTTCGGCACGGACGCTCGCGGCTATTTTGTCCCCGAAGGTGCTCCCCGATGCTCCTCAACCCTCCACAGCGAGAATCCGAAGCGGTTTTCACGCGCGTTCTAAATGGGGCTGACGACGGCCAGGCCGCCGCTGCGAAGGAAAGTGACAGCGAGATATTCACCGGCGGTGTTGCGGACAGGCGGGTCTTCCGGCGAGCGGCCCCTTCTTGATCACTCAATAAAACCCTCCACCAACTCTCCTATGAGAATAAGAACGGCAAGAAATCCAATAATTGCGGCCAATATCACAACCAATGAACGATCCTTCAACTTCATTAAGCTTACTGTCGCGGTAACGAAAGCGGAAATCCCGGCAAACATCGCCAATAAACCCGCCATGACAATGAACGGGTTTCCAGGTCGCCATCCGGCAATATTTCTCCCAAGGATAAGCGTAATAAAAAAAACAAGGAAAACCGCCAACAGTCCGCCTGCCCATTTACCCAGTTTTGTTTTCGGCATCATATTTTTCTCTTGTCTTCGCAATTTCGGCCCGCATCAGGCCGGCCGAAGAGGGGCCCGGGCAGCTCTAAAAAGTGGAAAGTGTAGACGCGACCCCGTCTTGCGCTTGGCCAAAGTCTTATCCTTCCCAGAGATAGCGGGGATCGCAGCAATCGTCGCCGGCCATCAGGGTCTTGGTGCGGATGAGCTTGAGCTTCGGGCTGTAGGCCTGGGCCGCCGGGAAATCATAATAGCAGCTGTAGGCATAGCCGATGTCGGCAGCGCCGTTGTCGCGAAACGTCTTGGCAAAGAGGCACTCGGTGATATTCTTGGCGAAGGTTGATTCCGTTTCTTCAATGACCACTTTCGTCTGCACGTGCTCCCAGAACCGGTTGGGGTTTTCCTTGGACATTTCCTTGAACGTCGCGAAATCGTTGGCTTTCGGCTTTTTCAGGTATTCTTGGGCCTCGCGAACGGCGTATTCATCCGAGTCCTTTCTCAGCATCTCCAGCAGGCGCTCTTTACCAAGCTCGCGGCCGAAGAACTGCATCGTCTCAATGAATTCCTTATAGGCAAACCTAAACACCTCCTCGAAGTTCATGCCCGAATCCTCCAGGAACTTATGTTTCGGCGGCTCGGGCGCCTGCGCGGATTGGGCCGCCGCCCGGCTGAACAGGCCTCCGCAACCCAGGCAGAACATCGTGCCCGCGGGCAAGGCGCGAAGCAAAAACCTCCGCCGCCCCGGAAAAATAGACAGCTCTGAATCAGCCATTTTCCCCCTCCTTTGATGGATAAATCTTAGCTCTTTAGGAGAGAAAAGGAAAGGCCGCGGCAAATGATCCTTGCCGATTGAGATGGATCGGCTAAAGTCGACGACTTTTAAAGCAATTGTTAATAAAACAGGCAAGAAGGCCGCCCCGGACGGCATAATCAGGCTTGCCGGACGGCAGGCGCATGGTTATACTTATTACTAAATCGTTAAACAATATTGGAAAAGGCATAACCATGCCGACAGTCGTGACTTCAGCGAAATGCCAGGTGGTCATTCCCAAGAAAGAGCGGGAGCGGGTGGGCATCAAACCCGGGACGCGCGTCGTCGTCGAGGCCGTGGACGACCATATCGAGATCAGGCCTCTGCCGGACGATCCCATCGAACACTTTTGCGGTTATTTCAAAAAAGGGTCATCCCTGACCGGGGCCCTGCTCGAAGAGCGCCGAAAGGAGCGGCGGCGTGAGAACAAAAAGCGTTCTTGGCGCCTACGCCCTCCTGGCCTATCTCAAGAAAGAGAGCGGCTGGTCAAGAGTCAGAGGGATTCTGGCTTCGAAAGAAACCGATGTGCTCATGAACTCCGTCAATGTAGGTGAGGTCTATTATATCCTCGCCCGCGAGCGCGGGCTTCGGGCGGGCGAGCATTTCCTGAGCGTCATTCTGCCCGGCCTGCCGATTGCGGTGACCGAGAACACATTGGAGGAAGTCATCGAAGCGGCTCGGGTGAAGGCGAACGCCTCCCTGTCCTTCGCCGACTGCTTCGCCGCGGCAACCGCCGTCCGGGAGGGCGTTCCGCTCGTGACCGGCGACCCGGAATTCAGGAAGCTCGGAAAGACGCTCAAGATCGATTGGATCGGGTGAGGAAAACGGGGTCGCGTCTACACTTTCCACCCTTTTTATGCGGCGACGCGTCGCCGCACTCCAAAGCGGCGTCGTGCCGCCGCACTCCAAAAAAGAGGGGCCGAACATTAGCGCGCCAACGCGTGCAA
>CAZFTV010000177.1:0-3912 GCA_964521765.1 uncultured Eubacteriales bacterium | reverse complement strand
AGCCACAGGTCGTTGCCCTCGCGCGTCCGCTCGCCCACGCCGGCGAAGACGGAATAGCCGCCGTGCTTGAGGGCCACGTTGTGGATGAGCTCCATGATGATGACCGTCTTGCCCACGCCGGCCCCCCCGAACAACCCGATCTTCCCCCCCTTGAGGAAGGGCTGGATGAGGTCGATGACCTTGATGCCGGTTTCGAACATCTCGAGCGTCGTGCTCTGCTCCGCGAGCGGCGGGGGCGGCCGGTGGATGGGGTAGCGGACGGAGCTCTCGATCGGGCCCATATGGTCCACGGGCTCGCCGATGACGTTCATCACCCGGCCCAGGGTGGCCTCGCCCACCGGCACCGTGATCGGCCCGTCCAGGTTTATGGCTTTCATCCCCCGGGACAGGCCGTCGGTGGGGTGCATGGACACGCACCGGGCTCGGCCCTCGCCCAGATGGTGTTCGACCTCGACGATGATGTCCACGGGGAAGGGAGTTTCGAAACCCTCGCTGGTGATGCGGATGGCGTTGTAGATCTTGGGAAGCTCCTTGTCCTTGAACTCCACGTCCACGACGGGGCCGATGATCTCGACCACGCGCCCGACCTTCGCTTCATCGACGGGTTCGGTCATGTCTCTCTCCGTTCTTCTAGCCGGCCTGAGCCTCGACGGCGGTCATGATCTCCAGCAGTTCCTTGGTGATCGAGGCCTGGCGGATCTTGTTGAGCTCGAGCACCAGCCTGCCGATGAGCTCCTCGGCGTTCCGGGTGGCGTTGTCCATAGCCATCATGCGGGCCGCATGCTCAGCGGCCTGGGACTCGAAGAAGCAGTGCAGCACCTGGAGGGTCAGGCCCAGGGGCAGGAGCCGGACGAGGGCCTCCCGCAGCCCGGGTTCCCAGTCCGGTTCCGTCGCTCCCGGTTCGGCCCCCCGGTCCTCCGCGGCCACGGGCAGCAGAGGAAGGATCGTCACCCGCGGCGCCAGGATGGACTTGAACTCGTTGTAAACGACGACCACGGCGTCGGTCCTCTGCAGGATGAACAGCCGCATCAGTTCCCGGGCGATTCCCTGCAACTCAGCGGGGGTTATCTTGTCCGTCCGCTCGGAGACAGCCAGGTCAACCGGGAATGCGGCGCGGCGGAAATAGGTCACGGCCTTCTTGCCGATGAGCGCCAGCCGGACTTCGGACTCGCGGGCCCGTTCCTCGAAATATTCCTGGGCCCTGGCCAGGAGGTTGGAGTTGAAAGCGCCGGCCAGCCCCTTGTCCGAAGTGATGACCAGGCCGGTCACTCGCATCTCCTCCCGCCGGGCGAGAAGGGGGTGCATCCCCGGGCCGGCCCAGGCCGCCGCCCGCAGGAGGAGCGCCGGCCAGGTGTGCCACCACGGCCGCGATTCGAGCACCCGGCGCTGGGACTTGCGGAACTTGGCCGTGGAGACGGTCTTCATGGCTTTGGTGATCTGCCGGGTGTTTTGCACGCTGCGGATGCGGCGCCGGAGGTCGATCAGGGCGGGCATTCTAGGCCTCGTCCCCCTTGAACCGCCCCCCGAACTCCTTGAGGGCGGCGTTGATGGCCTCCTCGAGCTGGGCGTCGATGGCCTTTTTCTCCACCAGTTTCTCCAGGACATCCCGCCGCTCGCGGGCCAGGAAGGCGTAGAGCCCCGCCTCATAGCGGGCGATCTGGTCCACCCGCAGCCCGTCCAGGTAGCCCCGGTTTCCGGCAAAGATGATCAGAATCTGTTTCTCCACGGGCAGGGGGGCGTTCTGTCCCTGTTTCAGGACCTCGGTCAATCGCACTCCGCGGTCGAGCTGAGCCTGGCTGATCCTGTCCAGCTCGGTCCCGAACTGGGCGAAGGTCAAGAGCTCGCGGTACTGCTGCAGGTCGCCGCGGAGCTTGCCGGCCACCTGCTTCATGGCTTTGACCTGGGCGTTCCCGCCGACGCGCGACACGGAGATGCCGACGTTGATGGCCGGGCGGACGCCGGCGTTGAACAGCTCGGGCTCGAGATAGATCTGGCCGTCGGTGATGGAGATGACGTTGGTCGGGATGTAGCCCGATACGTCGCCCGCCTGGGTCTCGATGATGGGCAGGGCCGTCAGCGACCCTCCGCCCAGCTCGTCGTTGAGTTTGGCCGCACGCTCCAGGAGCCGGGAGTGGAGGTAGAAAACGTCCCCGGGGTAGGCCTCCCGGCCCGGCGGGCGGCGGAGAAGGAGGGAGATCTCGCGGTAGGCGGCGGCGTGCTTGGACAGGTCGTCATAAACGACCAGAGCATGACGGCCGTTGTCGCGGAAATACTCGCCGATGGCGCAGCCGCTGTAGGGCGCCAGGTACTGGAGGGAGGAGGGGTCGGAGGCCGAGGAGACGACGATGATCGAGTAGTCCATGGCCCCGAAGTCTTCGAGGGTCTTGATGAAGTGGGCGATGGTCGAGTTCTTCTGGCCGATGGCCACGTAGATGCAGATGACGCCCGTGTCCTTCTGGTTGAGGATGGTGTCGCTGACGATGGCCGACTTGCCCGTCTGGCGGTCGCCGATGATGAGCTCCCGCTGGCCGCGGCCGATGGGGATCATGGCGTCGATGGCCTTGATGCCCGTCTGGAGCGGCTCCCGCACGGGCAGGCGCTCCACGACGCCCGGCGCCTGACGCTCGACGGCCATGTGGATGTCGGACTGAACGGGCCCCTTGCCGTCCATGGGCTGGCCCAGGGGGTTGACCACGCGGCCTATGAGAGCCGGGCCCGCGGGCACCTGCATAATGCGGTGGGTGCGCTTGACCAGATCCCCCTCGCGCACCATGTCGCTCTCGCCGAGGAGCACGGCCCCTACGCTGTCCTCTTCCAGGTTGAGCGCCAGGCCGAAAACGCCCCGGGGGAATTCCAGCAGCTCGTTGTACATGACCCGGTCGAGGCCGTGGAGCTGGGCGATGCCGTCACCCACGGAAATGACCTTGCCGACTTCCTGGATATCGACCCCCGCCTCGAAGCCCTCGATCTGTCTCTGGATGATTTTGCTGATTTCGTCGGCCTTGATGCGCATGCTCTCCTCTTCTCAGTTCTCGCCCAGGAGATCCCGCAGCCGGGCCAGCCGTCCCCTCAGGGACAGGTCCAGGATCTCGTTGCCCTTGCGAAGGGACAGCCCGCCGACGAGGTCCGGGTCCAGGCGGTAACTCAGGGAGACGGGCCGTCCCTCCCTGGACTCGAGCGCCGTCCGCAGCGCCTTCTTCTGGGCTTCGGAAAGCGGCACGGCTGAAGCGACGTCCACGGTCACGACGCCCATCCTGTCGTTCCAGAGCTCGGACAGAAGCGCGAGGATGTCGGGCAGGAGCTCGAAACGGCCTTTCTCCCGGAGCAGCCGCAGAAAATTTCGGACGCGGACGTCGGCGTCCGTTTTTTCCAGGACGTCATCGACGACCTTTATTTTTCTTCCCTTATCGTGGAAGGGGCTCTTTAAATAAATCCTCAGCTCTCCCGGACCGAAAAACAGCGCGGCCGCCCGGGAGAGATCCGCCCGGACTTTTTGCAAGTCGGCTTCATCCTTCAGGGCGTTAATGAGCCCTTGGCCGTATCTTCGGGTCAGAACCTTCTTTTTCATCTTTTCCCGCGAGTTCGGCGATGGAGAGGTCGATCAGGCCGGCCTGTCGCTCCGGGGTCAGCCGGCTTTTGAGCCGGGCTGAAGCCCGCTCGACGGCCAGCCCGGCGGCATGGCGCTTCAACTCGCGAATGCCGGCCCGGACCTGGGCCTCCATGTCCGACTTCGTCAAGCGCTTTATTTTTTCCGCTTCCTCGGCGGCGAGGCGTCTTATTTTTTCCTGCTCCGCCAGGCCTTCCGCCTCCGCGGCCTTTCTCAGGGCTTCGACTTCGGAGGCGAGGTTCTCCAGGCGGGCTTGGGCGAAGCGTAGATTCTCCTCCGCACGGCGCCGCTCCGTGATGTCTTCG
>CAZFTV010000176.1:2200-3993 GCA_964521765.1 uncultured Eubacteriales bacterium | reverse complement strand
GGGTGAAGGTCATCCGGTCGAGGGTGATGTAGTCGAGGCCGACCTCGAGGAGGAAGCGGAGGCGGTTGAGGATTTCGGCGCGGAGCTTGCCGGCCACTTTCTCCTCGAAAGGCTTGAGGCCGAGGCCGGCGAAGAAGGCGTGCGCCTCCGCGACGGTCATCTTCGTCACCCGGCCGATGTCCAAGCCGCCGAGGCGGACGCTGAGGGCGCGCGGATTGAGCCGCGTTTGGCCGCAGTCCGGGCAGGGCGCGTACTTCCGGTAGCGGCTGAGGAGAACGCGGTTCTGGACCTTGTACTGCTTGCGCTGAAGCCACTTGAAGTAGCCCTTGACCCCGAAGAACCCCTTTTCGCCGTCGAGGACAAAGCGCTGCCACTCGGGCTTGAGACTCTTGAAGGGGACGTCGGTCGGGATGCCGCGGCGGCCGGCCTGGCGCAGCATCTCCCTCATCAGGGCGCGCGATTTGGGCTTGGTCCAGGGCTCGACCGCGCCCTCCTCGAGCGTTTTCGTCCTGTCCGGGATGACCTTGTCCTCATCGATGACCGCCAGGTCGCCGACCCCGCTGCAGGCCGGGCAGGCGCCCTGGGGGCTGTTGAAGGAGAAGAGGTTGGGGAACGGCTCCTCGTAGACGAGCCGGCAGGGCTTGCACTCCAGCCTGTCGGAAAAGAGGATCTCCTCGCCGCTTTCGGTCCGGACCTTGACCACGCCCCCGCCGTTCTTGAGGCCGAGCTCGAGGGAGTCGGCCAGCCGGTCGCGCTCGGCGGGGTCGATCTCCAGGCGGTCCACGAGGACATCGAGGTCCTGCCCGGAGGCCGGGGTTTTCAGCTCGTCCAGGGGGACGACCCGGCCGTTCTGGGCGACGCGGAAGAACCCCTGCTTTTTCAGGGCGGCCGGGTTCTTGCCGGCCGGCCAGGCGAAGGTGATGAAGGCCTTCGTCCCGGCGGGCAGGGCCAGCAGCCGGTCCACGGCCGAGTCGATCGTGTCGCGCGAGACGGGCCGGCCGCATTTCAGACAGTGGGCCGTGCCCACGCGGGCGAAGAGGATGCGCAGGTAGTCGTGGATCTCGGTCACCGTGGCCACGGTCGAGCGGGGGTTCTTGGTCGAGGCTTTCTGCTGGATGGCGATCGCCGGCGGGATGCCCTCGATGAGGTCGGCGTCGGGCTTGTCCATGCGCTCCAGGAACTGCCGGGCGTAGGAGGACAGGGACTCGAGGTAGCGGCGCTGGCCCTCGGCGTAGAGCGTGTCGAAGGCGAGCGATGACTTGCCCGAGCCGCTCACGCCCGTGACGATGATGAGCTTGTCCAGGGGGAGGTCGAGGTCGATGTTTTTGAGGTTGTGGACGCGGACGCCCCGGAGGACGATCGTTTCGGTCGCGTCTTTCGAATCGTGGCTCATGGAAAGAGCCTTATTATAACGGGGTCGCGTCTACACTTTCCACTTTTTTGAGTAGATCGGCTGCATTAAGAGTTTAAAATAAGAAAAGGCAAAATCATCGAATGAATTTATTTTGCTGTTCAGCGTGCGAAAAAAAAAGCCTGAAAGCTTAAAACAAAGGTATGGCCTTAATAGGGGCACGGTCAAGGCGAAAAAGTGGAAAGTGTAGACGCGACCCCGTCTTAAAGGCGCTTGCGGGCGTCGGCGGGCTCGGGGAGGGTTTTGTCGGCGTCCTTCCAGAGCTCGAGGAATTTGCGGTATTCGTCGGCCGCGCCCTGCTTGTCGCCCTTTTCCTCAAGGACCCGGCCCAGGCGGTAGTGGTAGAGCGGATGGATGAGGCGGCGGTAGCGATTGTCCGCGG
>CAZFTV010000176.1:0-2190 GCA_964521765.1 uncultured Eubacteriales bacterium | reverse complement strand
TTTGGGCAGCGTCAGCTTCAGCACGCCATCCTTGAATTCGGCCTCGGCCTTGTCGAGTTCCCCCAGTTTCCGGGGCGCCGGAGCCGCAACGTCGATCTGGAACGGCATGTTGTAGGGAACGATCTCGGTCGTGTTCATGCCGGGGAAATCCCAGAGAACGATTCTCGCCGCCTCGGCCAGGGCCGTCCGGGGATCGTTTTCCGCGAGGGCCAGCTCGGCGCGCAGATTTTGAAGCATGAACTTTACGCGCGTGAATAGAGCCTCTGTTTCGCTGCCGGACATGAGCCGATCGGCTTCGGCCGCACGGCGCCGGGCGGCCTCGAGCCGCCCCTGTTTGAGGTCGATCCAGCCCAGCCTTACGATGTAACGAGCCATGGACAATTTCTTCGACGTCTCGTTCCAGGACTCGGCACCGATTTCCGCGAGCCGGCTCTCGAACACGGTTCGCGTCTGGTCGAACCTGCCCAGCTCGCAGGAGAGATAGCCCAGCGTGTGATCCGCGGCCTGCATGATGAAATCCGACCGGCTGGCTTCGCCGATCTGTCTCAAAGACTGGAACCCGGCCCGGGCCTTCTCCAGGCGGCCCTGGAGGTAGTCCAAAAAGTATTGGATGTAGAGGCCCTCGATCCTTGCCGTAGCGGTCGCCCGGTTCAGGAATTCCTGAATCCAACGCTCCGATTCGGCGTAGTTTTCTTGGAGGCCATAGACATACGCCAGACCCGCGCAGGAACCCGTGAAATCCGACTTGAGGCCGGCGGCTTCCTTGTAGCGCAACTCGGCCTGGTCGAACCGCCCCAGGAACACGTAGAGCTCCGCCAGGGAATCGACGGGATTGGGGTCGCCGGGATTGGCCGAGATGTAGCGTTGGAAGACGGATTCGGCTTTCCGGTAGTCGCCCGTTTGGGCATAGGAATAGCCGAGCATGTTGAGGGCTCCCCCGTAGTCCGGGTCGAGGGCGACGGCTTTTTCCAGCTCGGCGATGGCGTCGGCGAACCTGTTGTCGGCGTAATAATCTTTGCCCAATTCGTAGTGGGCGAACTTTTCCTGGGGGAATTTCTCCGCCAATTCCAGAAGGAGCCGCCGCTCCTTGGCCGCGTCCCTCTCGATCGACTGAACGTACTGCGCCTCGATAAACAGCCGCTCCTTTTCCGTGGCCCTGCCCGCGAATTCCATGGCTTTCTTCAGGGCGTCCTCATAGCATTTGGTGTCGACGAGGTAATAGCACGTCTGGGCGAGATGGAGATGGGCCACGGCGAACGTCGGATCCAAGGCCACGGCTTTTTCCAGGAATTGCCTGGCGTCGGCCAGGTTGAGGTTTTCCTGATCGCGGCGGCCGCGGATGAAGTAGTTGTAAGCCTCCATCGAGGTCGTGGTGAGGTCCATGACCTTGGGCTGGGGCTTCTCGAGCTTGAGGGGCAGGCGGGCGATATTTTTTGTGACGGCGCGGCTGAGCTCGTCGATCTGCGACTTGAGGATGCTGTCCACGCCCTGGCCGCGCGCGCCCGCGCTTTTCAGGAGCTTTTTCGTGGAAGCCTCGAGGATCTTGATGTCCGTGGCGAACATGTCGCCGGCCTTGACGACGCTGCCGATGACCGCGATCTCGATGTCGTCCCGGCGGCAGAGCTCGAAGCCCGTCTCCTCGTTGAGCACGGCCGCGCCGGCGCCGCCGGATTGCCGGAGCAGGTCGTTCAGCCGCTCCCAGGACGTGACGCGGAAGCGGCCGGACTGCTCCAGGCTGGTGATGAGCAGGTTGGGGATCGCCTCCTGGAGATAGTCGTAGGACGCGTCGCCCGTCTGGTTCTTGAACCCGAAGACGGCGAGCGACGGCCTGTCCGCGGGCTGGCGGGGAATGAGCTGCCAGACGAGGAAGGCGGCCGCCAGGACGAGGAGCGCCGCTGCCGGGATCCAGATCTTCTTGAGCGGGAACTGGACCGTGACCTGCTTCGAGGTCATGGGTTTGCGGACCGGAAGCGGAGTCGTCGTCCGCGGCAGGGCGGCCTCCGCCGCGGCGAGGTCGGCGACGAGCTCGTCCGCGCTCTGATAGCGCTTTTCCCGTGACTTCTCCAGGCACTTCAGGATGGCGCGCTTCAGGTCCTCGGAGATCTGAGGGTTGAGTTTCCGCGGGTCGGGGGGCGGCTCGGTCTTCTGCTTGACGGCGGCGGCCAGGGGCGTATCGCCCTCGAACGGCAG
>CAZFTV010000175.1:2243-4051 GCA_964521765.1 uncultured Eubacteriales bacterium | reverse complement strand
AAAAGGCTTTGTTCGTTGGATTAGAAAGAACAGATAGTCGTGCTCCTTGTGGAGAGAACCCGGCGGCATCGCGTTCGAGGCAGGCCTATGATCCCGCCGGAGCTACGGCTTTCAGGATTTCCCGGAGGAACCGGTCCTCGGGCATGGCGCCCTCGATGAAGGCCGCGTTGTTGATGACCGTCCTGGGGACGCCCATGACGTTGAAACGGTTGGCCAGGTGGGGAAATTCCGTGGCCTCCACCATGTCCGCCCGGATGAAGGGCGATTCCATGGCGAACTGGTGGGCCAGGCGGACGGAGATCGAACAGTAGGGGCAGGTGGGCGTGACGAAAACCTGAAGGTGGACGTCGCGGTCGATCGCCCGCAGCTTTTCCCTGGTTTTGTCCGATAGCGATGTTTTCCCGCGCGAGACGTCCATGATGCATTCGATGAGGCTCGAGTACTCGTAGCCCGAGGGGATGCCGTAGAAGCGGATCCCGTAGTCGGTCTCGTTCATGACCGCCAGGGCCGGGATCTTGTCGATGCCGTACTCGGCCGCCCGCTCCTTGTCGGCCGTGAAGTCCTGGAGGCGGAGCTCGATCTTGTCCGAGAGAGCGGCGACCTCCTCCAGGAGCTGCTTCGTCTCCCGGCAGAACATGCATTCCTGGCCTTTGAGGCTGTCCGGCAGGACGAGCCGGCTTGCTTCCTGGGTGAAATGAAGGAGGGTGACCTTGCCCTCGAGCTCGGCGTCGAATTTCTTTTTCGTCGCCGCGCGGACTTCGGTATTAAGAATTTCCATGACGATTCTCCCTTTCGACGGGTTTCTTATATATTTTAGCCGTTCCCCATCGCTCCGGCAAGACGGACGGGCGGTTTGCCGATTGCAGCCTCATGAGGCCGCACGAGGCAGGCCTCAGACGCCATCCCGTCTCATTGATATTAGCCCCTCCGACTCCCCGAGGGAATTCGGGGAGAGATCGACGGCGTCTTCGGTAAGGTCGGCGGCCGTCGCGTCGCCTCACTCCAAAACGCGCTCCCGCGTTCCGCTCGCCGTCGAAATCGAACTCCCGTGCCGACGGCATGAGCAAGGGCGCGGCGACTCCGAAAACGGGCGCTTTTTCGATCCGGTGAGCCGGGCGATCGACGCCCGGCCCGGTTTGACAAGGAAACGGGCGATTGTTAAAGTTGATGATTCTTTGGAGGCAGTGAATCCCATGAAAACCCCCGGCATCAGACGGCTCAGGGAACATTTGGAGAGCGCCTATCGCCGCAAGACCAAAAAAAGCCTGGCCGTTCACCGCCGGGCGGAAAAGGTCATGATCCGGGGCGGAAGCCATTCCCTGCGTCTCTTCACCCCCTATCCCTTCCAGATCGCGGGCGCCGACGGACCGTGGGTCCGCGACGTGGACGGGAACCGGTACCTTGACTACTGGCAGGGGCATTACGCCAACATCCTAGGACACAACCCGGCCGTTGTGCGCTCCTCCCTGAGCGCGGCGCAGAAGGAGGGAGCCCTGCACACGGGCTTTGAAGCCGAGTCCCAGATCGAGCTGGCCGAGCTCATCCTCGGGCAGCTCGGCGCGAAGGATTTCAAACTCCGCTTCACCACCTCAGGTTCGCTGGCCACGATGTACTCCGTCATGCTGGCCATGGCCAGCACGCGTCGGGAAGAGGTCCTCAAGGTCGGGGGAGGATGGCACGGCGCTTCGCCCTTCCTGCTGCGCGGCATCAGGTTCGACGCGCGCCGGGGATTCGAGGCCGCCGCCTCGGCCGGCGTCCCCAAAGATCTGATGGGGCGGACCTTGGTCGTGCCCTTCAACGACACGCAG
>CAZFTV010000175.1:0-2226 GCA_964521765.1 uncultured Eubacteriales bacterium | reverse complement strand
CTCAAGCGCCAGGGGAATAAAATCGCCTGCTTCATCCTCGAGCCCTTTCTAGGCGTCGGGGGTTTCCTGCCTGCCCGGCGGGAATACCTTGAAGAGGCGAGGAGGCTTACCGAACGCTACGGAGTCGTCCTCATTTTTGACGAGATCATCTCCGGCTTCCGTTTCTGTCCGAGCGGGATCCAAACGCTCTATGGTCTCAAGCCCGACCTGGCCACTTTCGGCAAGCTGATCGGCGGCGGCCACACCATCGCCGCCGTCGTCGGCCGCAGCGAGATTCTAGAGCAGTGCGAACTCCGTCCCGGAGGCGGGTTGCGCGTGCTGTTCGAGGGGGGGACGTTCTCCTCCCACTCAACTTACACCCGCTCCGGGGCGGCGATGATCAGGCATCTCATCCGCCATGCGCCCCGGGTTTACCCCCGGCTGGCGGAAGCGGGCGAGAGGCTTCGCCGGGGGGTGGAAGCCGTTTTCCGCGCGGAGGGCATCGAAGTTGTCTGCACCGGCGGACCCAACGATGTCCTGCCCGGCAGCTCGCTGTTCATGGTCCACTTCCCGAGGAAGGCATGGCCGGCCATGACTCCGGAGGTGCTGAACAACCCCGCCTATTCACACGTCGGGCTCCGCGAGGAAATCCTCAAGCTGGCCCTGCTGGTCGAGGGAGTGCATGTCGTCCATGGGGGAGGGGCCGTGTCCCTGGCCCACGGCGCGGAGGATGTCCGGCAAACGATCGAAGCCTACAGCCGCGTCGCCGGGCTCATGAAAAAATTTCTCACCTGAATGATTTTGCCGTTCGCTCCCCGTTCCGGTCGGCGGCTGAGGAGATCGCGCGCTCGATTGATGACTTGACGGAAGCTCGGCGCTTTTATTTCCAGGAAGGACATCCCCGATTCATCTGCGATCGCCGGTCAGGCGCGATTCGTCCGCGGCGTCGTTCTTTCGAGGGTGAAATGAAAAGGCCCGCCCGCGGCCTGAAGACGGATTCCTTCTTTGTCGCCGGAGAAGTGCCGCAGGCCCTGAGTTGGCTTTGCCGCGCGGCCCTTTAGCCAGAGGAGGTTCTTTCCTTCACGCAGGGCTCCTTCCGGCCAGAGGCGGGGGACATGAACCTCGGCCGTTGAGCCTGAAGGAAGACAGAGCCGCATCTCGAGCTTCTTGCCCCGCCTGGTCCATGACGCGCTGAGGGGGCCGCGGATTGTGTCCAGCCGGGCTGAGGCCGAGTCGAGGCCGGGAACGACGTGCGGTTTGAATTCGACGCGCTCCCAGCCCGGAGCCAGGCAGCGAACCCCGGCCAGCGTCTTGTAGAGCCAGGCGTCCACGCTGCCGAGCATGATGTGGTTGTGGGAGTTCATGCCGCCGCCCGAAACATTCTCCCATCGTTCCCAGAGCGTCGTGGCGCCCTGGTGAATCATATAGCCCCAGCCGGGATAGGTCGTCCGCGTCGCGACGCGGAACGCCGTGTCCGCGTGCCCGTGCTCGGTCAAGACGTCGAGCAGGTAGCGCGTGCCCAGAATGCCCGTATCGAGGTGATGATCGTGGTGGACGATCAGGCTTTCCAGGAGCTTGCCGAGGACCAGGGCTTTCTTGCCTTCGGGAACGATGCCCAGGGCCAGGGGCAGGACCTGGGAGGTCTGGCCGGCGACCTTGTCCGTCGGGCCGAATTTCATCCAGGCGTAGCCGTCCGGCCCGAGGAATTTCCTGTTGAAGGCCCTTTCGGCGCTCTCGGCGAGGCGCGCGAAGCGCCGCTCGTCCCGGCCCCTGCCCAGGACGCCGCATATTTTCTGCATGAGGAGGAGGTCGTGGAGATAGTACCAGGTCGCGGTCAGCTCCACGGGCGTCTTCTTGGGAGCGATGCTCCCCGGCGGGCACCAATCGCCGTATTTTCCGAGGCGGAGCTGGTGATGACCCTCGGCGGCGCGGCCCAGGAAATCCATGTATTTCTCGATGAAAGGGTAATGCTCCTCCAGGACTCGCGCGTCTCCGTAATAAAAATAAAGGAGCCAGGCGAGCTGCACGTATGCCGAGGCCCAGGCCGGGTCGGCCGGGTAGGTCAGTTGGAAATAGGGGGGCGCGAAATCGGGGAGGCTCCCGTCCGGCCGCTGGGCGCGGCGGAGGGACGGACCGTGGACGTCCGGGTCATCGCCGCCACGAACCGGGACCTCGCCGCGGGCATCCGTTCCGGGGCCTTCCGCGAGGACCTGTTCCATCGCCTGAACCGCGTCGAGATCCATCTGC
>CAZFTV010000174.1:0-4084 GCA_964521765.1 uncultured Eubacteriales bacterium | reverse complement strand
CTTCGAGGAATTCCGGCATTTGGCTTCGCCGGCCGGCGAGCATGTCTGAGCCCCCTTTGGGGGGCGAGTTGCGGAGCCTCCGAGAAGAGCGCGAGGGAGGGCGTGAAAAATCCGGCCCGCGAGTGAGGCCAAAACCCAAGCCCTCGTGACCGGGCTTCACCGTCGGGACCCGAGTCCTCCCCCCAAGCCCCTAAAAATCCATAACCTTCCGCAGCTCTTCGTTCCCCGTCCTGTTGATCAGACGGATGTGCAGGGTGTTTTTGCCCTTGGCCAGCCGGTCGAGGCCCTTGTCCACGACGAGGGGGATCTCCCACTTGTGCTTGGCGTTCTTCTTGTCCTTGAGCTCGCTCTCGGGAAGCGAGAGCGCGAGTGAGTCCTTGTGCTCCCAGGCCGTTTTCTTCTCGGCGTCTTTGAGGCTGAGCTCGCAGTCGAGCGTGGTCTCCAGGCGGTCGGCCACGGACTTGAACCAGATGACCGAGTAGGGGATTTCCAGGATGAGCAGGGCTTCGATGCGCGTTTCTTCGACCGAAGTCTTCTTCAGGCTCCAACTGAAATCGAACAACGACTTCTCGCTGCGGAAGGTGTTCATCGAGCGGGCCTGGGCCTGGTTCAGCTCGTGCATGTAGGCCAGGTTCCTGTCCCGCAGCCAGGACAGGTCGTAGGTCACCAGGCGGAATTCGCCCGTGCAGTAGGCGTCCACGAAGACGACGGGAAAGTCGCCGTAGTACCACACCTCCCCGCACCGGGCGCTGAGCTCGTAGCTCGAGGGATTTCGGATGCGGTCCAGGGGAGGGCCGAAGAGGATGTAGATCCGTCCCCGGTCTGTCAGCCAGCCCGCCCGGCCTTCGCCCCGGAACATCTCGTTGGCCCGGTCGATGCGGCCCAGGTACTCGAGCTTGAACTCGTTGTCCGCGGTTTCGGGGTCCGGATCCCGGCGCTGCCAGAACTCCTCGATGAAATTCTGTCTTTCCGCCTGCGGCAGCTCGAGATAAATCTTCCTCTCCTGAGAGGTGATGATGTAGCGGACCTGGGACAGGAACTCGGCGCTCACCGGGTCGAGCTGTCGCTCGAGCTTGTAGAGGCGGCAGGAAGAGCCGAGCAGGGTCAGGCCGGCCAGGGCGGCGGCAAGCAGGAAAGCCCCGTGGGGCATTCGTGTTTTCATGGCTTCTCCTTCAGAGCTTCGAGGCTCCGGCGCAGGGCGGGCTGGTCGGGGCTGAGCTCGAGCGACTTCTTCCAGACGACCCTGGCTTCGTTCTTCCGTCCCAGGCCGAGGTAGCACTCGCCCAGGGAGTTGAGCAGCGTAGTGTTGACGCCGTAATGGGACACGGCGGCGTCCAGGATCTCCGCGGCCCGCTCGAGCCGTCCGGCCTCCTGCAGCGCCCTGCCCAGGACAACGTAGATCTCATACTTGGCCGGCTTGTCCCGGTCGAGGAAGGGTTCGAGCAGGCGCTCCACTCTCTCGTAATCCTTCATGGCCAGGCACGTCTGGGACAGGGTCAGGGCATATTCCCAGGCGCCCGGCTGGCTGGCGACGGCCCTCTCCAGAACGGCCCGCGCTTCAGACAGCCGGCTCAGGTTATAAAGCTGCAGGCCGACGAAGTACAGATGGACCGGGTCGGAGGGGCCGGGCAGGACCTTGGCATATACCCAGGGTCGGGGTATGGAATCGCGGTGGGTGACGATGAATTCCTCGGAAGCCGAGACGAGCGTTCCGCCCTGGAAGGCGAGTCCGACCGTGACCTTGTAGTGCGCCGGAGTGAAATCCGCGAGGGGGACCGACTCCAGAAACTCGGAAGCCTCCCGGTAGGAGGACAGCGGCCGGCTGAAGGTCCGGAACATCTGGTCATCCCGCAGGAAGGTGAAAACGAGCTCTCCGCCGTCCCTCACCGCTTTGGGCAGGTCGAGGACCTGGAGGCCCAGGGTCAGAGTATCGGAGCGGACAAAGACCCGGTTGGCCTGGGCGTAGAGCTGGAGGCCCGCCAGCTGGAACGGCCTCAGCCGGTCGGCCGCCGGCGCGGCGGGCGCGGTCTTGTAGGCCAGGAGAATGGGCATCATCCTCGGCCCCGCCTGCCGGTCGAGGACCGAGAGATTCTGCTCCAGGGTGGTGAACTCCTTGGACACTTCGTTCTTGACCAGGAGCGACAGCCGGTAGGAGCCGGGGACGACCGGGAACATATCATGGGCGATGAAGGGCTGGCGCTGGATGTCGTTCATCTGCTCCCGGTCGAAACTGGGGGTCAGTGTCTTCTCGAACTGGAAAACCAGCCTGCCGTCCTCTGCGGTGAGCGTGCCGTTCACCCGGAAGGTGGCGTAGAACCGGCCCTCGTGCTCGGCCACGGACAGGCGGGCGGGCTCGAGGGCGTAGTGGATGAAAATCAGGCCGTTGGGCGCCTCGAAGACGCGGACGAAGGAATCGCTGTCCATATAATTGGCGCTGTATTCGACCTCGACGATGTCCTTGTATTCGAGGAACTTGCGGGCATATTTTTCTTCCACCATCTTCCAGCCCGACATTTCCACCTGCTGCAGGAGCATCTGCGAGGTCAGGGAAGGCCGGCCGAGGGCAGCCGACTCCTCGCCGGGAATGAGGGATATGGAGACGGCGGCCAGCTCGGGCAGGTGCTCGGCCAACTGATTGTAGGCTTCCTGGTAGTCTACGGGGTCGCCGTAATAGGACGTCAGGAGGGCCATCGGACCGTCTTCCACGGGGCTGTAGAGGATGTAATCGCCGATGCCCCGCGGCTGGTAGAATACGACGTTGAACCCGGGCGGCAGCCCCCTATCGCTCTGGTCCTGGTAAAACCACACTTCCGCGGCATACGTCTGGCTCTGGCCTTCGAACCTCTGGATGTCGTTCGGCTCGCCCAGGATGATATAGATCCGGCCCCGGTCGGTTTTCCAGCCGGGCTTCGTGGTCACCCGGCCGTAGAAATGATTGGCGTGGTTGACGCGCCGGTAATGCTCTCTCTTGTACTCGTTCTCCTCCGTGGCCGTGTTCGTGTCCCGGTGCTTCCAGAAGGCCTCGATGAACAGGTCCCGCTCCCGGTCGGACTGGAGCTTGAGAAAAACATCCCGCTCCACGGGAGAGATGATGTACACGACCTCTTCCTCCAGCCACTTGTAATAGAGCTCCGGAAGGTCCTTGGGCTTCAGGCCCTTGACCTGGGACTTCTGCGCCGAGGCCGAGACGAATGCGGCCAGGGTCAAGAGTCCCAGGATGCAGAAGAAGGTCTTGGATTTCACGGCCTCGCTCCTCTGTCTTTCGGCGACAATGCGTCCTCTGAGTCAATCAGGATAAAACACCCGGCGGGCATTTGCAAGGCGGACAAAGAGAGGTTTCCGGAGACTGCCGGGCATGGACTTAAACTCAGCCTCCCCGCTATCCGTTGCCGGATTTTTTCCGGAGGGTGACGCGTCACCGCCGCGGCGGCCGCTCGGGGACGGCTCTCCGGGGCGCGGCCGTCAGGTTTCCCCCCACAGGCCGATGAGCCAGGCGCGGATCTCGTCCCGGATGCGGCGGACGCAGGCCAGGATCTCCATCCTGTCGCCGGCGCAGCGCGAGGGGTCGGCGAAGCTCTGATGAAGCCTCTGCCCTCCCCCGGGGAAATAGGGACAGGACTCCCGCGCCTGGTCGCAGACGGTGACGACATAATCGAACGTCCGTCCGAGGAACTCGTTCACATTCTTGGCCCGGTGGCCGGAAAGGTCGATCCCTTCCTCGGCCATGACCTCGATCACGGCCGGGCTGAGGGTCGTCGGCTCCGTGCCGGCGGAGGAAGCCAGGAACCGGCCGGGGAACAGGCGGTCGACATAGGCTTCGGCCATCTGCGACCGCGCGGAGTTGTGGGCGCAGACAAAGAGGACGGTCAGACGGCTATCGCCGTCCCGCGGAGGAGGGTCTTTATGCTTGTCGGCCATGCCGCCATCTTAGCCGGAGGGGACGCGGCCGTCAACCTTACGAGCCCGCCTTCAGAGCGCCGTGTGGGTATCTTGTTCGCCGACCGTGAAGCGGCGGCTTGGAGTGCGGCCGACAATTGCGCCTAGAAAATCCGATCGAAGTAAAAAATGGAGGTTCTCTTCCATT